>CAYZXV010000001.1:0-29260 GCA_964482525.1 uncultured Rhodospirillaceae bacterium
GACGGCATGCTGACCGGCGCAAATGCAGAACTTTATACAAAGATCCGCCAGATGTGGTCTACGCTGAATCTTCAGGCCTCAGGCGGCGTGAATACAATCGAAGATTTGCGCAGACTGGCTGATAATGGTTTGTCCGGAGCCATTGTCGGCAAGGCACTCTACGAAGGGCATATCGATCTTGCGCAAGCCATAAAAGAAATCCAACACCAATGAACCGCCGATGCTTGCCAAACGCATAATCCCTTGTCTCGATGTTAAAGATGGTCGCGTGATCAAGGGTGTGCAGTTTCGTGGGCACGAAGTGGTTGGTGATATTCTCGACCTAGCCCAACGTTACCGCGATGAAGGTGCAGACGAGTTGGTTTTTTACGATATCACGGCCAGCAGTGAAGGACGAAGCGTTGATCGTGCTTGGGTCGATGCGTGCGCGAAGATTCTGGACATCCCCTTTTGCGTCGCCGGAGGTATTCGCACGTCAGAGGATGCGCGCGAAGTTCTCGCCCGTGGCGCGGATAAAACCTCGATCAATTCCCCTGCGCTTGAGAGCCCCGACCTTATCAATGCGCTCTCCCGCGAGTTTGGTAAGCAATGTGTAGTGATCGGAGTCGACAGCCGCGCCGAAGATGGGGATTACGTCGTTTATCAATACACAGGGGATGCTTCGAAAACCATTAAGGCGCGTCGCCGTACTCTGGATTGGGTCACCGAAGTTGTTCAACGGGGCGCGGGCGAAATTGTCTTGAACTGCATGAATCAAGATGGCGTGCGTCAGGGCTATGATCTCGCGCAGCTCAGCGCCGTTCGCGCCTGTGTGTCTGTGCCGCTTATCGCGTCTGGCGGCGCGGGCGAGATCGCCCATTTTGTGGACGTGTTTGAGGCTGCCCGCGTAGATGGTGCGTTGGCGGCCAGCGTTTTTCATAAAAAGATCATTAACATTCGCGAACTTAAAGCGGCGCTTGCCAAGGCTGGCGTGTGTGTGAGGCCATAAGATGACAGATGTTCTGGAACCCATTGATTTCGAAAAAGGCAACGGACTCGTTCCTGTTATAGTTCAGGATGCCGAAACGCTACGCGTTCTTATGCTTGGTTATATGAATGAACAAGCGCTTACCGTCACGCGAGAGAGCGGGTTTGTTACATTTTTTAGCCGCAGTAAGAACCGCCTGTGGCAAAAAGGAGAGACGTCGGGCAACAGGCTTAAAGTTGTTTTAATTGCCAAGGATTGCGATTCTGATGCGCTTTTAGTTTTGGCCGAACCACAGGGGCCAACCTGTCACACCGGCGCAATCAGTTGTTTTACAGATGCCCCAGGCACAGCACTTCGTGTGCTTGAGCAGCTTGCTGACACGATTAGAGTCAGAAAAACCGAACCGCCTGAGAAAAGTTATACGGCCTCCTTGTTCGCCGCCGGGCTCCCCCGTATGGCCCAGAAGGTCGGTGAGGAGGGCGTTGAAGTCGCGCTTGCCGCCACAACAGAGCGTGAAAAACTGCCGTCCGAGGCCGCAGACCTCCTTTACCACCTGCTGGTGTTACTAGAGGCCTGTGATCTGTCGATCGATGACGCTTTGCAGGTTTTGCGTAGTCGCAGAAAATGACCCCTGGCTATTTTGTGGCCTTAAGACCTGCCAGTCCCTTCCAATCTTCGATATCTTGATCAGGCTTCTCTTTGCGGTACTGCGCATAGAGATCAATGCCCATTTGATCTTCCAAAATGTCAACCGTGACGCCCTTGGCGCGCAGCAGGGGTTCATTGCCGCTCGCGCTTGTGACGTCACCGACAACGACACGAGGAAATCCGCGCATGTAGATCAAGGTCGCGCAGATATCACAGGGGCTCAGAGTCGTAAAGATCGTCGTGCGGCTAAAATCAATCCGTCCTGCGTCGCGCACCGCCGACGTTTCTCCGTGATTATAGGGATCGTTGTCTTGAACCAATGTGTTATGGCCCTTCCCAACGATCTGGCGCGTTTCATTATCAATGATAACACCCCCGATGGGACAGCCTCCCTCGCTGTAACCCTTGTGCGCAAGCCAGACGGCAAGTCGCATAAAGTCCTTGTCGGTCATTTTTTTAAACAGACCCGGTTCGACGGCGACGCTCAGACTTTTCGTTGGCACATGGGCCAGGAGGCGAAGCAGCGAGTCATCAATGGTGGTTTGTTCGGAGAAGCAGGGCTTTGTCATCGACGGCATCCTTTGTTATTCGCACACGATTTTAAGAAGCTTGGCGTTCTGCGGTGACCAATCCCATGCTTTGATCTTTTCAGCGATAAGATTGGCCTGTGTTTGGGCGGCCTGTCGTTGGGTATAAATTTTTTCAAGCGCTTCGACAAGTGCATCGGGATCGGTTTCGCCCCAATCTTCCACGCTGGCGTGATCAGGTGGCGCTTTAACAGGCTTTTGTTCCTCAAAGCAGGAGAATCCCAAGAAGTCGACAAGGTCTTTTTGTCCGGTATTATTCGCAACCACGGTTGGGACGCCGCAGGCGGCGGCCTCCATCGCAACCAGATTGGTTCCGCCCTCGCAGCGGCTCGGAAAAAGAGCGGCATCGCACTCGCGCAAGATGGCGGGCATCAGCATGTTCGGGACATAGGGAAGGTCAATAAAACTCCCTTCCGGCAACCCCTGGGCGCGAAGCCAAGCGGTGACCTGAAGGCCTTGCTTTGGATCTAGCTGTGGCGGGACCTCACAATGGCCAGCCATGGCAAAGGGGCGTGGGTCTTGGACAAGGAGATTTTGCCAGCAAGTGATCAGTAGCGCTTCGGGGTGCCGGGCATGAAACCGTTTGAAGGCTGTTGCGGTGATATCTTGTCCTTTGCGAAACTCGAACTTACCACCAGAAAAGATAATGAAACGATCTTTCCATAACCCCGTCTTGGGGCCTGGCATGAATTGCGAGGTGTCGATGCCTTGATGGCACAAATGAACAGGCGCAACATTCAGGCCTTTTAGATATTGTTCGTTCCATCGTGAAATGGCGATGAACATGTCGTAATTTCGCGCGTAGTCGCAGGCGCTTTGTGAAAAGCCTTTATGCTCGATGGCGGCACACCCCACATTAAGGGTCCCGCGAATGCGGTCTTGACCAGCAAAGCCGGCACACTCGTTTCCAACGACGTAGAGGACTGGGTGATCAAAGGCCAGAACTTCACTGGGATTTTGTGATAGGGCATCATCAATTTTTTTGGCTAGAGCCAAGACGGGACCTAAGCGAACCTGCGTTAAGGTGGGGAGCGTCGTTTGGGCGGGGGCGCGGGTTGCGATAAAGCTGCCTTCATTTCCACGCAAATACTCAAGGGCCAAGTGCAGACCATACATGCCATAACCAGAAATGGTCGAAATAGCCCACGTAAGGGCAAGGGATTTGCGAGGCATAGAGGGCTCTTGGCTAGAAGGTCGGACGTCTAAGTCTTAACAAGATGTAAAAAAACGTGCAAATTTTCCCTGAACTGAGAAATGAGGGGACAAGAAAAAACGTGTTTTTTTCCAAGGAGAAGCGCGCAAGTTACGGATTTTACAGGGTGGAACACCACTGAAGGACCTTGTCAAGAAGAAAAAAATGTGATATGATTATGATAATGGGCGGAGTGTTTTTTGGGTGTTTCCGACAGCACGAAGCCAAGGAAGAACGAAGTTGTTTGGGGGATGACATGCTTGGCATGGACACCATCGCGGAAGTCGGGGGGAGCGGCACAATACGTGTTCGCTTGCCGTCGTCTGCGCCTGCTCCCTTGGATAACGTGGGTGCAGGGGGCGTTCCGGTTGTGCCGTTTTCTCCGCGTATTAAGACCGACCCTGTGGCGGGTGTGATGATTGCGGAATACCTTTCCTCCGTTGGGGAAAAGGAAATCCAGATTCCGTCCCAGACGGTTGTGGCTTATTTGCGATCGGGCTTAACGGCGACTGGTGTGCCCGAAAAGCGCGAGACAGCGACGGCGATTGACGCCTGACGTTTCTTCAGGGGGATGGCGTGAGATGAACTACCGCCCGCGAGGCGGTTTTTTTGTGTCAACACCCGATCAGGGACATGCCCCACTTTCATAAGCCCCAAGAATGGTCCGCACAGGGGCAAGATCATCAATGGTAACGGTTTTTGCAAAACCAATACGTTCCGGAAGAATAAACACAAGTTTTCCGTCCCGCACCTTTTTATCCTGATGCATCCATCCGATGAGTTCATCGATAGAGGCCTTGTGGGGCGGTGGAGTCAAGGGGAGCCCGATTGCTTTGAAGTGTTTGTGGACTCGATCTCGATCTTGCCCAGAGCAATAACCTAACGTCACTGCTAAATCAAAAGCCATAAGCGTGCCTAGAGCTACGCCTTCGCCATGCAATAACGCCTCACTATAGCCTGTTGCTGTTTCAAGCGCGTGGCCGAAGGTATGGCCTAGATTCAAAAGGGCTCGTTTTCCGGCCTCGCGCTCATCCTGTGCGACGATCGATGCCTTAATCTTGCAGCTGTGTGCGATGGCTGTGTTGCGCGCAATTGGGTCGCCGGAGAGAAGAAGGGACGCGTTTTGTTCGCACCACTCGAAAAAAGAGAAATCTTCAATAAGGCCATACTTCACGACCTCAGCATAACCCGCGAGAAGCTCGCGTCGAGGCAAGGTGTTTAGCGTATTTGTATCCGCCCACACGGCAATGGGTTGAGAAAAAGTTCCGATTGTGTTTTTTCCATATTGGCTGTTGATCCCGTTTTTACCGCCAACGGAACTGTCAACTTGTGAAAGAAGGGTTGTAGGAATTTGAACGCAAGGCAATCCGCGCAATGCGGTCGCCGCGGCAAAGCCCGCTAAATCTCCCACGACCCCGCCGCCTAACGCTAAGATTACGGTATGGCGATCAAGGTCGCGAGCAAAGAAAGACTCCAAAACATGACCCCAGCCCTGGATGCTTTTTAGGGATTCTCCTGCGGGTATAATTACGGAAGGCAAAACGTTGTGGCCTTGCTCACGCAGAGCCAACTCAACCAATGGCAAATAGAGCGGAGCTACGTTAGAGTCCGTAACAATAATGACGCGTGACGCTCCCCTCAGGCTCGATAACAAAAGACCTGTTTGTGCCAGAAGGTTGTCGCCAATCAGAATATTGTAAGCACCCAGCGCACGTGGAATGGTGACAGAAACGGTTTTGTGGGATGTCATAAAAGGGTTCCAGCCAAGTTAGCGTTTCCCAAGGGAAAAAGATACGGTATCATGAATCGCGACAGCCCTGTGTTATAAACTGTTTGAAAGGGCTTTTGGCCCTGCACAGAAAGAAGATATCCATAACTCTTTGGGGGTCCGTAAGGAAGGGATACGCATATGAAATCGTTTCGTCAATGTGTTTGGTTTGCCTTTGGCCTGATCTTTTGCGCGGCACATGTGCAGGCGGGGGTGCCTGTCGAAACCAACGATCCTCGACACGCCAGCTTTGAACTGCCCCGGGCCATAACTAATGGAACAAGCGGCAAGAGCAACGATCCCGCATTCGACTTATCCGTGCCACCAGAAATCAAGAGGATGAAGGGCGAGGACCTTTCCTCTGAGACAAATCCTCCAACCCTGTCCAAAAACCCGATTCTTGAGGAAGCGATTGAGCCTGTCAAACCTGTTGAGGTTGCTACCCCCGTGGCGAAAGAGATTCTTCCAGATGTCGACCCAGAAACTTTAGGCCTTCTTTCAGTTGAACAGGGAGGTTTGGGCACGTCTTTATGGACCGATACAACCCGTGACGCAATAAATCGTTTTTTGGATCCTTCGGTACTGCCCACGCCTTCACGTGCCTTGAACGAGGTTGCGCGTCGATTGTTTTTGAGCACAGCGGCGGCGCCCGCACCCTCCCCCAAAGAACCTAAAAACTCTGTACAACCCTTAAGTTTCTTAGCCCAGCGCATAGGGGCATTGGTTCGGGTCGGTGCGGTTGAGGATGCTTGGCGGCTTTTTTCCCTTGCTGAGCCGTCTTTGATTGATGCAGGAACGCTTCGTGAGCTTGCCGAAGTTTCGCTTCTTGGGTCAGCTAGTGCCGAGGTGTGCGCTAAAATTCCGGCGATGATGGCCGCGCATGACAAGACCGAAGAAACACAGCAAGAATGGCAAAAAGCTCTGCTTGTTTGCCAGCTTCGCCAAAAGAACGACAAAGCAGTTCAACTTGGTCTTTCTCTCCTTGAGGAGAAACAGACGAACCGAGACATGTTTATGATTCTCTTAAGTCGGATAACCAGTGGCGAGAGAAAGGCATTGCCAAGAGGATTAACGCCGTTAAGGCCAATGACTCTCGCCTTGCTACAAGACATCAACGCCCCTTTGCCATCAGAAGTTTACGCAAGGCCTGAGGCAAGCCTGATCCCCTCTTTGATCCAGATGAAAGCACAGAATGAGAAAGACCGACTTGGTCTTGCGGAACGCGCGGCCATACGTGGACTCCTTTCGAAGGAGCAACTTGAAAGGGCCTATCAAAGCTATACCCCAACACCGCAAGAAATTGCGGGGGCGCAAGAGGAGCGTAAAATCGAATCCACGGGACGGGCGATGCTGATTCAAGCTTTGGCGCATGAAGCCTCTCCGGTCAAGAAAGTAGACCTCGCCCAGAAATTCTTATCTTCGCTGCCTGCTGCGGCAAGCCAAGGCCCTTTGGGTCAGATTATAGCCTCAAAGCTGGAAACAATCCCAATAAACAGCGAAATGAATTCTTACGCATTGGTTTTGGCTCGCATATTTACTCAGGCTGGAAACCCGGAGAAAGCCCTGCCGTGGAAAAAGCTTGCGGCAGAGGTTGCTGCCCGTGCTCCAGAGATGAGGCCTGCCTATCGCCAAAGTTGGCCGCTTTTTGTTCTGGCTGGTTTGGTGCCTGATGGCGACTATGCCCAGGAAATGAACTTTTGGTTAGAGGCCGCGTTAACGTCGACGACGGAGGCTGGTTTGGCAGCGCCCCAACAGGAACAAGTTGCCCATGCGTTGCTGCTGCTCTCCGCTGCGGGTTATGCTGTGCCAGAGGCGGCGTGGCTTCGAGTGCTTGCGCCAGCTGTGCCGTTGAAACAAACCATGCCCTCTCCCGCGTTGATGGAACGACTGCGGTTGGCAGCACAAGCTGGGCGACGGGGGGAGGTGGTGTTGCTTTGTTTTATGGCTGCCTTTGGGGGCCCAGAGAACGCACCTGTTTCTCTTTCTGTGCAGGTGGATATGGTTCGTGCTCTTCGACTAGTTGGGTTGACGGCAGAAATGCAGGCGCTCGCTCTTGAAGCGTTGGCGGGGATCCTGTGATCGACCCCTTTCTTGATATGCTGCTAGCCGAACGAGGCGCTTCGGAAAATACGAGACTTGCTTATGCTCGTGATTTACAGCATGTAAGCGCCTTTCTTGCTTCACGAGGCCAGTCCCTTGACTTGGCTGAAGAAGAAGATATTCGCGCCTATCTTTATCATGAATTAAGGGCAGCAGCTTCGCGTACCCAAGCGCGCCGTTTGTCAACACTCCGTCAGTATTACAGGTTTCTTTGTTCAGAACAGGAACGTAAAGACGACCCCACACGCACTATTGACTCGCCGAAGCTTACGCGCAGTTTGCCAAAATATTTAACAGAGGGCGAAGTATTATCTCTTTTAAAACATGTTCAAAAGATGCCGGACATGGAAGGTGCACGGTTGAGGGCTCTTCTGGAGCTTGTGTACGCGACGGGCCTTCGGGTCAGTGAGCTTGTGAGTTTGCCAGTTGCTGCTGTGTCTTTTGAACGAGGTATGGTTCAAGTTCGGGGTAAGGGTGGAAAAGAACGTATCGTTCCGCTCGGAGATCACGCGCTTGGGGCCCTTGGTCTCTGGTTAGCGGCTCTTGAACAACAGAAAAGATTGTCAGAAACAGATAGGAAAAAACGACGCAAAAACGAACAGAAAGGAACTGGTTTTTTGTTTCCTTCAGCGAGATCAAAGTCTGGGCATTTAACGCGCCAAAGATTTTTTCAGAAACTTAAAGAAATAGGTCTGGCTGTTGGACTATCCCCCGATCGACTAAGTCCTCACGTGCTGCGTCATGCGTTTGCAACGCATTTAATTGAACATGGCGCGGATCTAAGGAGTGTTCAGACAATGTTGGGTCATGCGGATATTGCAACAACCCAGATATACACCCATGTGGCACATAGCCGTTTAACCCATGCCGTGACCGCTCATCATCCCCTTGCAGATCGAAAAACGCGCCGCACGAGGAAACGTTAGTCATGTATTTCATGCGCCATGGCGAGTCCATTTTTAATGAGGTCATGAACCGAACCGGCAGAGACCCTCAAATACCCGACCCCCCTTTGACGAAACGGGGGGAAGAGCAGGTTCTTGCCGCAGCACGGCGATGGGCGAAGCCCATAGACCTTATTGTAACAAGCCCATATACACGGGCTATCCAAACGGCCGTATTGTTTGCACAAACACATTCGGCTCCCATTTTTGTAGATCCTGTTGTTGGGGAGAGGCGGCTTTATAGTTGCGACATCGGAATATTTAAGAGAGCTTTGACTCCTAAATGGCCTGAGTTAAATTTTGAAAATCTTGGAACAGGAATATGGTGGACTCCCTTTCCAGAAACAAATCAGCAGTTAAAAGAGCGTGCGGCTCAGTTTCAACGAACATGGGCAGCAGAAGCGGCTGCGTCCCGGATGATGGTTATAAGTCATTGGTATTTTATAAATATTATTACAAACTCTGGACCTGAAAATGCAGAAATAGTCGAAACAACGAACTAACTTGTTAGAAAAAGAAGGAAAACCGCCTATTGTATCGATATTATAACATTCTGGCCCCGCGTAAGATATGGGAGAAACTAGGGTGATCTTATGTGAAGTGATTCGATTCACGACATCTTAATCTTGTTTATCGCATAGTTGGGTGGGCTTTCTCTCAGTTTATCCAAGAAAATCGATGTCTGACTCTCTTTTGCTCACGTTTGTGTTTATGCTTGCCGGTACCATAGTCCTTTGGGCGGCGTGGAACGATGCGCGTCGGTTTCGTTTGCCCAATGTTGCGTCGTTGGCGCTAGTCGCTCTTTTCCCCGTCTATGGCTATTTTTCTCCATCGAGTGTGGCTTGGGCCGAGCATCTTGTCGTGGCGCTTTTAGTGTTGGGCGGCGGGTATATCCTGTTTTTAAAAAATTGGGCAGGGGCGGGCGATGTCAAATTCGCTGCGGCTTTATCGCTTTGGGCAGGGCCTGCCCTGACACTTCATTTTTTGTTCGTTATGGCAATGGCTGGTGGTATTCTGAGTCTTGGTATAGGGGCCATGACTTTAATCCGCCAGAAAATGGCAAAAGATGAAAGCGCGCCTACCCTTGCCAAAACACCCGTTCCTTACGGCATTGCCATCGCGGTTGCCGGTATAGTCCTTCTTATTCGTCTATCCCATCCGAACCTTCTGCCAAGTGTGGGGGTTTAAGGAGCAAGCACCATGTCAACACGTAAACTTCCGCTTCTCTTTGTTGCTCTTTTCATTGCTGCGATGACGGTTTTTCTCGCGCGCTCAATGATGAATGAGCCTATAGACCCCGCTGCCCCTGTCGAAGTTAAAGCGCCGCCGACCTATGAAATCCTGGTTTCGGCGAAGGACTTGCCGTCCGGGACCTTGCTGACAGAAGCTGACGTAAAATGGAAAATATGGCCAAAAGAAGAAGGTAAGGAAGGCGAGGCCTCCGAGTTCGTGGTTAAAGGAGAGGCTGATGTAAAATCGGTTGTCGGCAATGTTGTTCGCTACGGGATTCGTGCTGGTGAACCAATTACGCCCGCACGGACCGTAAAACCAGGCGAGCAAGGATTTATGGCGGCCGCGCTTGCTCCAGGCATGCGCGCGGTGTCGATCGCGATTACGCCAGTGGCGGGGGTTGCCGGATTTATTTTTCCGGGTGATCGGGTGGATGTCATTGTTACCCACCAAGTTGGCCGCAAGAGCGAGGCAGATACCACCGAACGCCGCGTGAGTGAAACAATGCTTAGTGATGTGCGGGTTCTGGCTTTAGACCAAAAAATGAGCGATCAAGTTACGGAGCCTAAGGTTGCTCAGATTGCAACTCTGGAGGTGACGCCAAAGCAAGCGGAGAAGCTGGCCCTTGTGTCTGAGCTTGGCACGGTTTCACTAGCTTTACGCAGCATAGCAAATGATGCCGCAAAAACAACAGCCGACGCGCAAGAGGGCAAGGATCTTGCTCAAGAAGCTTTGGCCAATGTCATTGCAAATAGTTTGGCCCAAGAGACAGGCCACGAAATCACATGGGACAGTGATATCAGTAAAGTTCTTCCTCGCCCGGCCAATCGTTCGGGGGCCGTTCAAAAAATTCTAATCATAAGGGGCAAAGATGTCAGCGAAGCTATCTTTGACCTTCAACAGCCATAGGGATCATGCTCATGCGTTCCTTGCGATCACTCTCCGTAAGCGCCTTATATGCTCTTCTTCTTCTTACGTCGGCAAACGCGCTTGCGGCATCGACGTCTGTGCCAGCGTCCATTGCCATGGTTTCGAAAGACGTCCAGACAGCGCCCTTGTCCGTTGATCCCTTAAAAAGACCGACCCCGCTTGAAATTATGATTGATAAGAGTGTTCCCGTTAATCTGACAGAGCCAGCGGCTACGGTTTTTGTTGCGAACCCAGAGATTGCCGACATTCAGGTCCTTTCGCCTAACTCAGTGATGGTTTTTGGGAAGAAGGCGGGTCAGACGACCTTGATTATTGCTGGGAATGATGGAAAAAATCTTGTTTATCATACAGTAATGGTGTCTCAAAATCTCGCGGACCTGCGCGATGCGATCCGAACGGTGGTCCCGGGCTCATCTATCCAGGTTGAGCCCATCCCAAATGGCATCGTTTTGACGGGCGATGTTGGGGATTCGACGGCGATTGAAGATATTCGTCGTCTGGCGGCCCGATATTTACCGGAAACAGGAGGCGACATCATAAACCGGATACGTGTGCGAGCGAACAACCAGATCCAAATTCGCGTGCGATTTGCCGAGGTTTCTAAGGATGTGGATAAACGGTTCGGCATCGACTGGGAAACGGTTGGAACCGTAGGTTCTTTTGCTTTTGGGCTTGCAACAGGGGCTGACTTTATTACCGCTGGGTCGACAGCAATTACGCGGACAGTTGTTGGTGACTCCGTTAATGATGCGTTTAGCACAAGCTTCAACAATAATCATTTCAGTGTTAACGGGATGATTGATGCCTTGGCCAAAGACGGTTTTGTAACGATCTTGGCCGAACCATCGCTTACGGCGATGTCTGGAGAGACAGCAAGCTTTTTGGCTGGTGGTGAGTTTCCGATCCCCGTGCCGCAATCGGCAAATACGATTACAATTGAATGGAAACAGTATGGTGTTTCACTTGCCTTTACGCCAACCATTCTGAATGAAAATAGAATTAACCTTCATGTTCGGCCAGAAGTTAGCCAGCTGTCTGATGCTGGGTCTGTGACGCTTAACAACATTAATATCCCAGCCCTTACAACCCGTCGGGCTGAAACCACCATCGAATTGAATAGTGGACAAAGTTTTGCCATTGCAGGTCTTCTTAACAACCAACAAACGCAAAGCGTAGATAAATTCCCGTTCCTTGGCGATGTTCCCGTGCTGGGCCCTCTCTTTAGATCCACACGCTTTCAAAACAACGAAAGTGAGCTGGTGATTATCATCACGCCATATATTGTCAAGCCAACAACACAGGAAAATCTTAGCTTACCAACGGATGGTCTTGCTGCCCCCACAGATACAGATCGCGTTTTCCGTTTGCGCCAAACAAACAGTGATCCGAATGCAAAAACAATCAGTGGAGCTCCCCGCGCCGTAAGGGTTGAAAACCCAATCCATGCGGAATCACCAGTTGTAACCAAGGCGCCTGTGGCGCCAGTGTTGCGAGAGGCCGCACATGGCGCCGAGCGGCCAAAAGCTGCCGACCAGTCAACGATCAGAGGCAGCCGAGCATCGACCGCAACCACTATGGAGGAGAAAAAGTCTTCCTCCAGCACAGGAGCAACGTCTGCACTTGCGCCAGCACCGATGAGTAAACCAGCGCCCGTAAAACCAAAGGTAAAAACGCCAGGTCCATCAGGTCAAGGCGGCTTTATTGTGGAGTAAACCATGCGACAAATTCGAAATTCCTTCCTGATCCTCGTTTTGACAGCCCTCACGGCGTGTCAGACCGCGCCGGTGCCAGATTATCGCATACAACTTATGCCTTCGGCTGATGGCAGATCCGTTATCGCTGTGCCCCCAGAATGCCCAAGCTGGGCAAGCGTTAGTAACGCGCCACATGAAGGAGGAACGGCCGCTCAGTATGGTTGTTCGCAGGCTCGCAATCTAGCCGCGATGGTTGAGCGCCCTGAGGATTTGATTAGCCCGCGTCCTTTGGGCGCGCCTGATGGCGTTGTAACGGCAGGCTCAATTACGGCGTATCGGACAGGTAAAACAAAAGCTCTGATTGATGTGAACGAGGCAGCCCCAGTTAATGACATCACAACTGGTGCAGGCATCGCGGCAGCGATTGCAGCAGCAGCATCGCAAAAATGAGCGCGTCCAAAGGGAGTGTACAAAGGTGACGCATGCATCCTGAGTTTATGGCCTTTCTCACCGAGCTTCAGACCCTTCAGCTTGTACGAAGCTGGGCAGACAAGCAGGGGTTTCCCGGCGACGCAGTGCGTGAGGGAGGGCCCGATTTGTTCTCAGTGCTTCTCGAGGCTGAAGCTCCGCCAAAGCTTGCTCTTGTCGACTTTGATACTGTTGAGCAACCAGTTCAGGTCGCCGCGCGACTTGTCAGTTTGTGCGGACCTGCAACGCGGATCATAGCGGTTGGCACGGCCAATGATGTTGGCTTGTACCGAAGCATTATAGCCGCAGGTCTTAACGATTATCTGGTTAAGCCCCTTACGCCGGAGGTTTTAACACAAACCATGATGGCGGCTGCGCGGGGTGATGCACCCGGTGCGCCGAAGAATGCAAAAGACATTGTTGTCATAGGCGTGCGTGGCGGTGTTGGCGCAAGCACGATAGCCGCAAATCTTGCCTGGCTGATCGCGCATGAACGTAAGGAAAAATGCGCTCTTCTTGATTTAGACCTTCAGTATGGAAGTAGCGCGCTTTCGTTGGATATTGAGCCTGGCCATGGGTTACGCGATGTTGTTAGTTCGCCCCAACGCGTTGATAGTCTGATGATCGCAGGGGCTCAAGTCAGCGAGAGTGATAACCTAGTAATTCTGAGCGCAGAGGAACCAATCGACGAAGTGATCCATGTCGACCCCCATGCTATCAGCGCACTGATAAAAGAAATGCGGACAGGTTATCGCGCGATATTGGTTGATATGCCCCGACATATGATTGCAACCCAAAAAAGACTTCTTGCGACGGCGCATGAAATCATCCTCGTTACAGAGATGTCGTTGATTGGTATTCGCGACACGCTTCGTATGCGCACCACAATCAAGGGGCTGGGGTCCTCTGCAAGAATCACACAAATTGCCACGAAGATTGGAACCAATCGTCCCGCAGCAGTTGATGAAGCAACCTTTACAAAAGGGGCTCAGGCTAAAATCGATTTTGTGTTCCCGGATGAACACAAAAACCTTGTTCTTGCAAGTAACGCGGGAAAGATGCTTGGCGCAATTGCTCCCGACGCTGCCGCGAACAAAGTTCTACGTCAGCTAGCCGCTCATCTGTTGGATGAGCTCAAGGATAAAGATGGTGTTTCAAAAAAACAAAACGGCCTTCTTTCTTCTCTATTTAAGGGAAGCGAGAAGGGGGCGCCAAAATCATGACGTCGATGGGTAACGCATCAGACGATCCTTTTGCAGCCATTGACAGCACACTTGCTGTTTTGGCAAGACGTATTTTTCCCGACCTTGAAAAACTGTTTCCAGCCGATCGTATGGGGGGCTTAACGCGTAACGACGTAAGTCGTGAGGTAAAAAGCTTCGCCCTAGCTTATCTAAAGCAGCAAGGAATGGAATTGAACTTGCTTGATCAACGCGATCTTGTTTCCGCGCTAACTAACCAAATTATGGCCCCTTATAGCAAGGTTGAGGAAGCGGTAAGCACTCTTCCCTTGCAGGCTGAGGATGTTCAAAAAAAAGTAGAAGTTGAACCTGAACCTCCGCCGCCGCCACGAAGGGTAGATGTTGCTCCCATTGATACTACTAGCCGAGCAAGTGTTGACCAGGCAAAACTTAAAATTCAACCGTTGGTATTGGAAAGGATCGATACCTCTGCCGCTGCGCGGATGGCCCGTGAAGATCTTGCCCGCGATCTGAAAGGCATTGTCAACGAGCTGCTGATTGAAACAAAAACACAACTAAATGCAGCAGAGCGTCTGGAGTTAGTCGAGCAACTACTTAACGACATGTTGGGCCTTGGCCCATTAGAGCCCTTGCTCGCAAACGAAGAGATCTCTGAGATTATGGTCAATGGACCAAAGCAAGTTTATTGTGAAAGCAAGGGGCGGCTTACCCTTACGGATGTGAAATTTCGCGATAATGCGCATGTGCTCGCCATTGCCACACGCATCGTTACGGCCATTGGCCGACGAATTGATGAAAGCTCACCTTTATGTGATGCGCGACTCGCAGATGGAAGCCGTGTTAACATAATTATTCCACCTCTTGCTATTGATGGGCCGTCCATCACTATTCGTAAGTTTTCTAAAAAGAAGATTACGCTCGATACCATGGTTAAGTTTGGAAGCATTTCGCCACAAATGGCCAAGGTGTTACGGATTGTTGGCCGCTGCCGATTGAACATTTTGATATCAGGCGGAACGGGCTCTGGGAAAACAACCTTGCTAAATGCTTTATCACAGATGATCGACCATGGTGAACGTGTTGTGACCATCGAGGACGCGGCAGAGCTTCAACTTCAACAACCGCATGTGGTTCGCCTTGAAACACGCCCCGCTAACCTTGAGGGACATGGCGAAATTACAATGCGCGATTTGTTAAAGAATGCTCTTCGTATGAGGCCGGATCGCATTATTGTTGGCGAGACTCGCGGCGGTGAGGCTATTGACATGCTTCAAGCCATGAACACGGGGCATGATGGGTCGCTCTCCACCGTTCACGCAAACCGTCCGCGTGAGGCGGTAATGCGGCTTGAAAACATGGTTGGTCTTGGCGGTGCCAACTTGGCACCCCGCGCCATTCGTCAGCAAATCGCAAGCGCCGTTGACATGATTATTCAGGTTAGCCGCATGCGTGACGGCTCACGTCGTATCACCCATATTTCTGAAATCACGGGTATGGAGGGTGAAGTGGTGGCTTTACAGGATTTGTTTGTTTGTGAAGTTACAGGAGAGCTCCCGGATGGGCGGCTCACTGTTGAGTTCAAAAACAACGGCCTTAGGCCGCATTGTTTGCCAAAGGCCGCTTATTATGGGCTTGAAAAGGAATTAATGGAGGCAATGTCGTGACAACGCCTATGCTTCTTTTTGTCGCTCTTGGAGGCGGGCTCTCCCTTTTTATGATTGTTTCTCTTTTCATGGGGGACGATCCTTCCGAGGCCATGAAGAAACGTCTGGATCGTGTAGCCGGAACGGCTCCTGCTAAAAACCTACGCCCAGAGGATAAAAGTGGAAGTTTAAGACGACAGACCAGTGATAGCTCGATACCATTATTGGATAAGTTGATTAAGGCTACCTTGCCGAACCCGGAAAAAATGAGGCAGCGGCTAGCGCGAACCGGAAAGGTAATCGCGTTGGGTGAGTATTTAATGATTAACGGACTTTGTATCCTTCTTTTTTATTTTGTTTTTGTCTATATAGCTGGATGGAGCAAGCCGGTCGCCTTTCCTCTTTCCATTGCTGTTGGCTTGTATTTGCCTCACATGATTACTGGACGCATGGGGAATAAGCGTATTTTGAAGTTCTTGGCGAGTTTTCCAGAGGCGATTGATACGATATGCCGTGGCTTGCGTTCAGGGCTTCCGATAACCGAGACTATCACAACTGTTGGGAATGAATTGCCCGATCCCATTGGTATTGAATTTAGACGCATCAGTGATGGTGTTCGAATGGGACGTTCGCTCGAAGACGCGATGTGGGACGTAACAAGTCGGATAGACACGCCAGAATTTCGCTTCTTCATCATCGCGTTGGCAATCCAACGAGAAACTGGCGGTAATTTGGCCGAAACACTAGGCAATTTAGCAGAGCTTTTACGTAAACGCCGCCAACTTAAACTCAAAATCCGTGCCATGTCCTCTGAAGCTCGTGCTTCGGCCATGATTATTGGGTCGCTTCCTTTCTTGATGTTTGCGTTGTTAATGGCTGTGAATTCTGAATACATGATGATTATGCTCAACGATATTAAGGGCAAGATTCTGTTGGCAGGAGGTTTAACCTGGCTTGGTTTTGGGGTTCTAGTTATGAAACAGCTTGTCAATTTTGAAATATGATGGGGTTGCCGCGTGCTTAAAGACCTCGACCAACTTCTCCACAGCCCCGATTTTCTTGCTGGCCTTTGTGGGTTGGCGGCTTTCTCTGTCGTTGTGCTTGTTTGGACTGCGTTTGTCGATGGAGGGCCAAAAGCTGATCGACTTAAGGCCGTTTCTCAACGCTTAAGCGAGTTTGAGGCAGATAGACGCAAAAAAAACACGCGCCGCGCAAGTCTGCAAAAAGTCAGTTTGATGAAGCAAGTGGTAGCGTGGCTGAAGCTGTCACAGGGTAAAAGTCTTGAAGGCTTGAGGCTTAAACTGCGCCGTGCAGGGTATCAGGCTCGTGATGCAATGTTTGTGTTTTTGTTTGCAAAACTTGCCATGATGGGTGGGCTTGCCGCAACGGGGTTTTTCTTTTTTGGAATTCTTCGGGTGGGCGACCTTGGTTTTGCGCTTGTATTATTGATTGCAATGTTTGGCGCTCTGATTGGATGGATGCTGCCTGATATCATTGTGAAGAATATGAGTCAGAAACGTGAAGATATTCTACGCAAAGCTATTCCCGATGCCCTTGATTTGATGGTTATCTGCGCCGAGGCAGGCCTTGGTCTTGATGCCGCATTGGATCGTGTGGGGCGGGAGGTCGCACAAAGCTGTCCTGAGCTTGCCGAAGAAATTGGCGTCACAAGCGTAGAGCTTAATTTTATGCCCGATCGACACAAGGCTCTTCATTCTTTGGCAGAGCGAGTGCCGTTGCCCAGCGTTACTGCTCTTGTCAATACGCTCATCCAAACCGAGAAGTATGGGACGCCTTTAGCGCAGGCTCTTCGTGTTTTGTCGTCAGAAATGCGTGAGGAACGCATGATGCGCGCTGAGTCCAAAGCTGCGGCGCTGCCAGCCGTGCTGACTGTCCCGATGATCATTTTCATTCTGCCGCCATTATTCGTTGTTCTAATTGGGCCCGCCGCGCTTAAGGTCGCAACTGCGATGGCGAAATAAGAACGATTACCCAGCAGCCCCGTGACAGTGCTTATATTTTTTTCCTGATCCACAAGGGCATGGCGCATTGCGTGGCGTAGACCCCCACGTTGAGGCGTCGGTTGGATTGAATTGGTTTTGAACCGGCGTTTGGTGAGGGCGGGTGACAAGACGAGGTCCGCCTGCCCCTGCATGTGCCGTTTGTTCGGAAGAAACTTCCTCTGGGGCAAGGCCGTGAAGCTCTCTCATTTCTTGCGCGCGACGGGCGGCTACATATTCTTCTAACGTTGGCATGCGAAATTCGGCATACATCAACGCCTTGATCACCTTTTCGGCGACATCCTTAAGCATCATCTGGTAAAGCTCGAAGGCTTCGCGACTGTATTCATTAAAGGGATCGCGTTGGCCGTAACCGCGAAGATGGATACCCTGTCTTAATTGATCGAGGGCGAGGAGGTGGTCCTTCCACGCGGCATCAAGAATACCAAGAAGGGCTGCCTTTTCTGCTAAAGCCATCCGTTCCAGGCCCAGCGCCGCTGCTTTTCGTGCCATAACATCGTCGGCGGCGTTAATAATCCTCTCTTCGATTTCTGCCTCAGCGATATCATCGCTTTTTACCCAAGTTTCGATGGGAAGGTCCAGGGCCAAAATGTCTCTGACCCGTTCTTGCAGGCCTTTAAGGTCCCATTGTTCATGGTAGGAATGGGGTGGGATAGCACGAGAAACCATATCGTGGATGAGCTCACGACGCATTTCACGGATATCCTCGCTGACCGATGCGGCCGCCATAATATCCTTTCGTTGTTCATAAACAATCTTGCGTTGATCATTCATGACGTTGTCAAATTTAAGCAGGTTCTTTCGGATATCAAAATTGCGGGCTTCGACCTTTTGTTGGGCCTTTTCAAGTGCCGTACTGATCCAAGGATGAGCAATTTTTTCCCCACCACGCAGACCAAGTTTTGTCAGGATGCCTTCCATCCGCTCAGAGCCAAAGATACGCATCAGGTCATCTTCAAGTGAAAGATAGAACATCGACGCGCCGGGATCTCCCTGGCGACCGGAGCGGCCGCGCAATTGGTTGTCGATACGTCTTGACTCGTGACGCTCTGTGCCAATGACAAACAGGCCTCCCGCTGCTCTGGCTTTCATCGCGTCCGCGGCGATATCGGCACGGAGTGCTTCGACGTGTTGGGCGTGTTCGTGGGGATCCGCAATATGAGCCAGTTCTTGTTCGACCCTCATGTCGAGATTACCACCCATTTGGATGTCGGTGCCCCGGCCAGCCATGTTTGTTGCGATGGTTACCGCGCCGGATCGCCCAGCTTGGGCGATGATCTGGGCCTCTTGTTCATGATAGCGGGCATTAAGAACGTTATGCTTAATGCCATTCTTTTTGAACAAGGTCGAAAGCTCTTCAGATTTTTCAATCGACACGGTGCCGACAAGGACAGGTTGTCCTCGGCTTTGACATTCTTTGATTTTTTTGACAATGGCCTCGTATTTTTCGGCCATAGTACCATAGATTTCGTCTTCCATGTCTTTGCGCGCGGCAGGGACATTGGTTGGGATTTCGACTGTTTCAAGGTTATAGATTTCTGCAAACTCGGCGGCCTCTGTTAAGGCCGTGCCGGTCATGCCGGCCAGTTTTGGATACAGGCGGAAATAGTTCTGGAAAGTGATGGAGGCAAGTGTTTGGTTCTCGCGTTGAATTGCTACACGCTCTTTTGCTTCTAACGCTTGATGAAGACCGTCGGAATAGCGGCGACCATCCATCATGCGACCAGTAAATTCGTCAATGATGATGACTTTCCCGCCCTTGACGATGTAGTCCACGTCCCGTTGGAACATTTTGTGTGCGCGAAGAGCCTGATTAACGTGATGGACGACGGCAATGTTTTGGGCATCGTAAAGGCCGCCGCCGGGCGTAAGGAGCCCAGCTTCGCCAAGCCATAATTCTATGCGTTCGTTGCCAGCCTCAGTAAGGGTGCAGGTTTTGTTCTTTTCGTCCTTTTCGTAGTCAGTGTCTTCCAAACGTGGGATAAGGGCGTCGATTTTCTGATATAATTCTGAAGAATCTTCGGCAGGTCCAGAAATGATAAGAGGTGTCCGCGCTTCGTCAATCAAGATGCTGTCGACTTCATCAACGATCGCAAAATTGAAAGGACGCTGGCAAAGCTCCTTGGGGTCGAATTTCATATTATCGCGCAGATAATCAAATCCGAACTCGTTGTTCGTCCCGTAAGTAATGTCGGCGTTATAGGCTGCCTGCCTCTCTTCATCTGACAGGCCATGAACAATACAGCCTACGGTCAGGCCCAGTGCGTTGTAGACACGGCCCATCCATCGGCTGTCGCGTCGCGCCAGATAGTCGTTGACGGTCACAACATGAACGCCTTTGCCTGAGAGGGCGTTCAGGTAGACCGGAAGCGTTGCCACAAGGGTTTTTCCTTCGCCGGTTTTCATTTCGGCGATTTTCCCATCATGAAGGACCATGCCGCCGCGTAATTGGACATCAAAGGGGCGTTGGCCCAAAACGCGTTTAGCAGCCTCTCGCACGGTTGCAAAAGCTTCGGGAAGAAGGTCGTCCAGGGTTTCTCCTTTTTCGAGCCGCTCGCGAAATTCAGCAGTTTTGTTGCGGAGCTGATCATCCGTCAGCTTGAGAAAATCAGACTCTAATTCATTGATTCTAATTATAGTTTTGTCTTGAGAGCGGAGAACGCGGTCGTTATAAGAACCAAAAATTTTGCGAAAAAGGGCGGCAACCATCAGGAATCCTCAAATAGTCAGGCGGTTAACGCCCCAACAGCTTGATTATCCGAGGCGCGCGACCCCTTTTATATGGGCCCGCTCCCCTTGAAAAGCAAGATGTGAGGGGAAAAAAACGGTTTAGGCTGGTTGTGCGGTGCGCATCAGGCGATATGCCGAAAAATCATCCTTTGTCAGTTGGTTAAGGGCATCCATGGTTCGGCACAAATGGATACCTTTTTCACTGCAAAAGCGATCGTCTTTTATAAGGGCATGAGTCAATTCTTTTCCAAAAAGACCATCGAGGATGGGATACTGGAATCCATGGGCCCCCGTTCCTGGCCCCCCCCCAGGCCAGAGGTTGGGCGAGTAGAGGCGCATGGTAAAGCGGCGACCTATTTCAGGGAGATACTTTTTCACAAGCCATGCGCCGAGTTTCTCTTCTTCGGTGCCTACCCCGCCTGGGAAAAGGGCGAGGGTTGCAGCTGCTGTAATCATTCCAGCTTCACGGTCTTTGATATTCGGGTTGATTTCCCAATAATGGCAACCGGAGGGAATGCGTCCTTGGGCAGATTCTGTCTTTAGAATAGTGGGTGTACTTAAGCCGCTAATATGAAAACCCCCTCTGTCACGATAGCCAGTAAAAGGTGCCCACATGCCTTTGCCTGGAGAGTCGCCAGCCCCCCAACAGAAATTTGCTCCTTGAGTAGCTAAGAACGCGCCGTAGGCCTTTGCTGCTTCGACTAGACATAAATTTCCGTTGCTGGCTGAGATAAAAACAACGCCAGTTGGCCGTGCTGGATCGGCGGGTATGCCGCCCGTTGTTCGCGTTGTTGGCGTGTCATACGGGGCAATAAAGGGGGAGTAACGTAGGGCGCGAATTTTAAGAAGCTCTTTTGTAGCCTTTCTCATAGCTTTTGCATTGGCCGTTTCCAAGATGTCCAGATGGGCTGTGCATATGTGCCGGACATTTTCACATAAATCGATGCGGGTTGGTTCCGCAAAGGCTGGGCGAAGGTGGTCTCCGTGCATCCCTCTGTTGGCCAGATAGGTTAAAACATTTATGATTGGTGTCCAACTCCCATCATTTTGAACTATGATTGGTTTATAGGCTTCGCGGGCTTCAAGGCTTTTTGATACAATCGCACAGAACAATGTGTAAACTGAGAAATCTCTTGTTTTCTCATCTAAGCCTGTCAAAGGCGGAAAAACCAAGGCAGCGGTTTCTTCAAGAGATGGGGAGGGGGTTAGTAGATTGTAAACCTGTTCACGCGCAGGAGCGTTTCGGCTGATTGAGTTCCACGTAAAGCCGTCGACAATTTTTACAAGAAATGACGGATCCTTTCTTCGAGGCGTGCTTTGGGGATGGACAATATGTCGAGGTAAAGTTAATGGATTCTTTTCGTTTTTGGTTTCGAGAGTTTTCCAAAGAGATATGAGAGCCTTGCTTCGGACGCTGTCATGCGTAAGGAATTTTTTCCATTTTGCGGCAATCGGAACGCCTGGTTCGTTTGGCGAAGACAAAAACCACCGTGTGGCATGCATTTTGTTTTCAGGAAGAAAGAGGGGCGAGGATAAATCGTTGCAGGCCAAATGGAGCTCGACCGTTTGATTGACGACAGTCAAGGGTGCTTCGGGGGGATCTGAAAGACGTTGAACGGTAAGAACGGCGGTGTCCCAGATTGAAAGGGTCCTTATCCCTAACTCATTCGCGCTTTCACGGAACAGATCAAAAAGGACACGCCAACCGCCGACCGCTGCGGCAATGGGACCTGTTTCGGCTCCAGGGCCATGCGCGCGCCCCCCATTGTCGGCACGATTCAGGATCTCTTGTGCAACAAAGGAGTCAAGTTTCGTCTTTGCCCAGCGCCAAACACCTCGGCTGGTTAATTTGATTTCGCTGTCTTCTGATACAAAAAGGATTTTTTCGGGATCAAACGCAATATGATGTTCGGCGCATAAATCCTGTAATGCCGTTTTGTATCGTGAATCTTTGCGGCAAAAACCAATGATTTCCTGCGCTGTTTCGGCTTTTTGTAGGGCGTTCGCCTTCGCGCTCCCTGTGTCTTCTTCTGCTGAATGAACCGCTTGCGCCACACGGTTGATATTCATAATGTGAAACGGAAGACTTCGCGCGCGCGCTATGGCCTGGTAATGCTCAACTTTCTCCCTTGTGTGTGTAATAAGAAAGACCAGATAGCCCGGAATTTTCCATTGTCCGTCTTGCCCAATGGTTGATATTGCTTTCCGGCGAGTAGAGGGTATTAGATTATTAAAAGGGCGCATGATTTTGTATGTGTTAACTTTTATGGAAGCCAATGCCCTTTCTATAGCGGGTTGATTGCCCCAAATTCCAGAGAATTCAGCGTTAAAATGGGGTAGTAAATACTTTCATATGCATTTGATAAGTAATAAAATTCCCTGATAACTGATTTTTAAGCCTTTCCGGGCATAAGGAGGATAGACCCTTCCTGCCAAACACCCCCGTGATTCCTTTAATAGTGCGGTTGTCCGCGATGACAAAACTACAATCTTCCTTCCTGATGTGCATTCTTGCTGGGGCGGCGTTGCCGCTTGTCTTTGTTGCTTCACGAGGCGACGATGGCGCTCTCCTTTGGGCGGCAGGGATCGGTGGTGTTGTTGGGCTGGGGGGGTACGGGCTAAGCCATTTATTAACGCAAAGCATTGCCAGAGAACAAGAGCAGCAGGTTGCTGATACGGTGGCTGGGATGCGCGGCGCATTGCGTACAAAAATGGGAGAACTTCAGAATGGGTTGATGGAAAAAGCAAAGAAATTAGAACGACTTTCTGAAGAGCAACAGAAGAAAGCGACCGATGCCGCATCCTCGGCAGCGCAGGCGACTGAGAATTCTACGGTGATTTCAAGTGCGATTGAAGAGATGAACGCGGCAATCCAAGAAATTGGACGCCAAGCGGATGAGGCTGGAAACGTTGCTGCCAGTGCAGCAGAGAAGACTCGGGAAGCAGATGTAGCAGCCAGCGGCTTGTCTGAAAAAAGTGATGAGATCTTATCAATTGTAGAGTTGATTCGTTCAATTGCAAGCCGGACCAACCTTCTTGCCCTTAACGCAACGATTGAGGCCGCACGCGCAGGAGATCATGGGAAGGGGTTCGCGGTCGTAGCGAATGAGGTAAAGTCGCTTGCCAACCAGACGGCAGAGGCCACGGCGCAAATCGAAAAGCAAATTAATAATGTGCGCGAAGCGTCTCACAACATGAAAAGCCAGATGTCCGCACTTGAGGAGATCATGGCGCGGATTAATACGACGACCCAGGTAATCAAAAAGGCTTTGTATGAGGAAAGTTCCGCAACGCAAGAAATTGCGCGGAGTGCGCAGGAAACAAGCAAGGCGACCCAGGCTGTGACGGCAGTCATATCGCATATGCTGGTTACAACCGAAGAGATTCGGCATTCTGCGGAAACGATGGCTGGCGCGGCCTCTGTTTCTCTGCAGGATTAGTCCGAACTTCAGGATCGTCATGTGGGCATTATTCGACCCTCACGCATCGGGGTGTTTCCAATCGACCTTCGGATCGACAGAACAATCCGTTAGACTATCCTGCCTTATGCTCTGAACTTTTGGGCCTCAAGGCCTTCAGATGGGGTAAAAGATAGACATTAAGGCCATATCGTGCCCAAATGGCGACATCTAACAGCCACAAAAGGGGGTGAGGGTAAAACCCCTCGAAATTTTTGTGGAAATAACGAATAAAACCCTTTGCTTTATTCAATTCAAGAAATTGGTTAGTCGTTTTACTTGTACCGCCCATGTGTGTGACGACAAGGTCTGGGATAAAGTAGGCCTTACCCCCTTTTCGTGACAGGCGAAGGCAAAGGTCCAGGTCTTCGACATGAAGGAAATAGTCTTCGTCAAACCCACCAAGATGAAGAAAGTCTTCTTTGATCATGTACATAAAGGCCCCACTGATCGCAGGCATAGGGGTTCGTTCACGAGGGAGTGGCTCTTGGTGATAATTAAGACGCATTTTAGGAAGAAAGGTACTTAATCCCAGAGCTTCAATAAACGCTGTTTGGGGCGTGAGAAGAGCCCGGCGACAACCTCGTTGATCTTTGCCTTCTCCATCTAAAAGGCGAGCTCCGAGTATGAAGGGGCGTTTAAGTCCCTTTTCCTGTTTATAGAGGGTCGTAATGGCTTCGGGGGGCAATAGGCTGTCTGGATTGAGAAAAAGAATCCGATCGCCCCGAGCCATTCGGGCCCCTAGGTTACAGGCGCGACCAAAGCCGATATTTCCATGTCCGGTAAGATAACGCACGGACGGATCGTCTTTAAACCGCTCAAGGAAAGCAGTTTCAATTGCCGGGGGATTGCCATTATTGACAAGAATAAGCTCAACTGTAGCCGTTTGGGCCAGAACAGCGGCGATGGCTTTTTCGAGCACCGGGCCTGTAAAGTAGCTTACCATAATGATGGAAGTTAGTTGCGGCTCAGACATTGACAGCCCCTTTCTTTTCACTTCTACTCAGCTTGGAAAACATATCCTATTAACAGAACGCGCTCTCCTGACAATGCTGACTATTGAACCCTGTGCCCTGCCGGACGTCAAGCTTATCAAGCCTAGATTATTTGAGGATGATCGAGGGTTCGTTGCCGAATCCGTGAGTGAACGACGCATGGCCGAACATGGGATTTTCGGGCGGTTTGTGCAGGAAAATCTTTCCTTTTCAAAGAAAAGAGGAACGATTCGCGGGTTGCATTTCCAAAAGCCCCCTGCCGCTCAGGCAAAGCTTATTCGTGTGCTTTCTGGTAAAATCTTTGATGTGGCTGTGGATATACGCCCTGCCTCGCCAACTTATGGGCGGCATGTTTCTGTGGTGCTGGACGCAGGAAAAGCCGTTAGTCTTTTTTATGTTCCACGTGGGTTTGCGCATGGGTTCTGTACGTTGACTGATAATGTGATGGTCGAATACAAGGTCGATGCTTATTATGCGCCGGACTGTGAGGGCGGCATCTTATGGAATGATCCCCATCTTAATATTGATTGGCCTATAGACGCGACCCGTGTCATTTTGTCCGAGAAGGACAAGACCTTGCCGTCTTTTGCTTGTTTGCCCCCGTTGGAGTGGTTATGAAGACATTAATTGTTACTGGTGCTGCTGGTTTTATTGGTTCCGCTGTTTGCCGTTATTTACGCCGTGAAAACCTTGCGCGGGTCATTGGTGTTGACAGTATGACTTATGCCGCCAGCCGGGAGTCGGTGGGAAATCTTCAAGGCGATCCTGCTTTTTCATTGGTTGAGGCGGATGTGGCGGATGCGGCAGCCATGATGCGGTTGTTTCGTGAAGAAAAACCAAAGGCTGTAATGCATCTTGCGGCAGAAACGCATGTTGATCGCTCTATCGATTCGCCAAGCGATTTTTTGCGCTCAAACATTGTCGGGACCTTCTCTTTGCTTGAAACAACGCGCCTATATCTTGCCCAAGAGCCCGGGCAACGAGAGGCGTTTCGCTTTCTGCAGGTCTCGACGGATGAGGTGTATGGATCGCTTGGCCCTACCGGGGCCTTCACGGAAGATATGCCCTATGCCCCAAACTCTCCTTACGCAGCAACAAAGGCCTCTTCCGATCATCTTGCGCGTGCGTGGCATAAAACGTATGGGATACCTGTTGTTATAAGCAACTGCTCTAACAATTATGGACCGCTGCAGTTTCCGGAAAAGTTGATACCATTGTGTATCACAAAGGCATTGCGTGGTGAAAAGCTGCCCATTTATGGAACAGGCGCGAATGTTCGTGATTGGCTTTTTGTTGATGATCACGCCCGCGCCCTCTATCTGATCTTGGAAAAAGGGCGGCTCGGCGAAAAATATAATGTTGGGGGAGCAAGCGAATTAACAAACATACAGGTGATTCATAAACTATGTGATATCCTGGATGAACTGTTGCCTCATTCCCTTTATAAACCACACAAGAATCTGATCACGTTTGTCGCAGATCGTCCAGGCCATGACGAACGTTATGCCATGGATTTTTCAAAATTGAAGAAAGAGCTGGGTTGGTCACCGGCGGTTGCTTTTGATCAAGGTCTTCGTGACACCGTAGCTTGGTATTTAAGCAATCAAAATTGGTGTGAGTCTATTCGCGCGCGAAAATACGCTGGCGAGCGGCTGGGATATGGGGGATAGCGCGATGGAGTCGCAACGAATCCTTTTCTTCGGAGGAGCCGGACAAGTTGGTCGCACATTTCAGTGTGTGGCCTCTTCTCCGTTCTTTCCAGATGAATGGAATCTCGTTTTTTCTACACGGAATGAATGCGATATAACAAATCCTGCGGCATTACGAAATCATATTCACGATATTCACCCCAGACTCATTATTAATGCAGCGGGCCTTACAAGTGTGGATGAGGCGGAGAGAAACCCTGGTGTTGCCGACGCTGTGAATTTTCACGCAGTAGCAAATATGGCTGCACAATGTTCAAGCCTAGATATTCCTCTGATCCACCTGTCCACAGACTATGTGTTTGATGGAACGCAAGGGCGACCTTATCGTGAGGATGATTTAATGAACCCTGTCAATAAATATGGGGCAAGCAAAATGATGGGAGAAGAGGCCGTAAGGCATGAGTTGCCTTGGCATGTCATTCTTCGTGTTTCTTCGGTTTTTGGTCCGTACCGTGCCAACATTTTTACGAAACTGATCGAGATGATTGATGCTGGGAAACCTCTCCGCATGGTCACTGACATTATGAGTGCGCCAACCCCAGCCGTCCATATTGTCGAGGCGATTATTGTAATGGTTCAGGCCTTGTTAAATGGCAAGGCCGATGGGTATGGCACTTTTCATCTTTGCGGGGCGCCTGCATGCTCACGGTTTGATTTTGCGAGGGCGGTATTTGATGCGTACGGAAGTTTTGGTGGGGCTCTCCCGTCTTTATCCCCTGCGTTACAAGCAGACTTCCCGACTGCAGCAGAGAGGCCAGCCTATACCATAATGGCTTGTGATAAATTGGAAAGCGTTTACGGTATAAAACAACGCGCCTGGTCCCATGGGCTGGCGCATGCGATAGAGGTTCTTCGGAGTGGCAGGGAGGGTGTGCAATGCCCGTGACAAAAAAAGCCATTATTCTGGCTGGAGGCAGCGGTACACGCCTTTATCCGGCAACGCGGGCAATTAGTAAGCAGTTGATGCCGGTTTACGACAAACCGATGATCTATTATCCGCTTAGCACATTGATGCTTGCGGGCATAACAGACATATTGCTTATCAGCACACCGCGAGATTTGCCCATGTTTCAAACTCTGCTCGGCGACGGATCGCGGTGGGGTATAAATCTTTCCTATGAGGAACAGGCTGCCCCAAACGGATTAGCCGAAGCATTTATTATTGGGCGTGAATTTATTGGCCTAGATAAAGTCGCCATGATTCTTGGGGACAATCTGTTTTATGGCCAGGGGCTCGAACTTTTATTGCAGAAGGCTGCGCAGCAAGAAAATGGCGCAACAGTCTTTGCCTATCGAGTCGCAAACCCAGAACAATATGGGGTAATCCAGTATGATAAAAACAATCGGCCCATAGATGTAATTGAAAAACCGACGCGCCCCCCCTCGTCTTGGGCTGTAACCGGATTATATTTTTATGACAATTGCGTGGTGGATATCGCGCGCGCGCTAAAGCCATCTTTAAGGGGAGAGATCGAGATCACGGATGTCAACCGCGCTTATTTGCTTGATGGACGCATGGAAGCAATTCGATTCGGCCGAGGTTTTGCC
This sequence comes from uncultured Rhodospirillaceae bacterium, assembly GCA_964482525.1. Taxonomy (GTDB): domain Bacteria; phylum Pseudomonadota; class Alphaproteobacteria; order UBA9219; family UBA9219; genus UBA8914. Next base: position 27,835 of record CAYZXV010000001.1, read on the forward strand.
TGGCTTGACACAGGCACACACGACTCGCTGGCTAGTGCAACGGAGTTCGTTAGATTGATTGAGGCGAGACAAAACATCAAAATCGGGTGTCCAGAGGAAATAGCCTATCGCCGAGGGCTTATTAGTGCTGAGTCTGTTCTTGGAATTGCTGCTGAGTCAGGAAAAACGCCGTATGCTAGTTATCTGAAACGACTTGTTGAAAGTGAGTGAACCATGCTTCCTATGCAGGAAAAGGAGTTCCAACTTCCTACGCCAGACGGAAAAGTCATTTACGGCGTATTAACTAAGTCGCCCATGGATACAAACAAGGTGCTTGTTTTGGCGCATGGGCTGTGCGGACATATAGCCGAGCATATGCATATGGAGGCCAAAAGATTCTTTTCAAACAATGGATATGATGTTGTTCGTTTCGGTTTTTATGCATCGCCAGAGGACGCGCGCAAGCTCGAAGAAACCACACTCTCTATCCATGCGGCGGATCTCAATCTTGTTTGCGACCACTTTCGTCCTTTGTATCAGAAGATGTTTGTTGCAGGTCATTCTTATGGTGGGTTGGCTTTGCTCATAGCGAATCCACAAGCAACGGCGTTTAGTTTCTGGGATGCGTCATTTACACCGTATAAAGGATTTTGGCAGAAGGAGGCCAAGAAACTTTCTGGTACCTCGTATTATACGCTTGGATGGGGAGCCCTGACTCTTATTGGAGAGGCCATGTATGAGGAAGGGCGCCAGATGGACGCGCTTGCGGACGGTTACGCAAGAAAAGTCACAGTGCCTTCGCTTGTTGTTCTGGCTGGAGATAATAGCGAGAATCCAGAGCGTACAGTTCTTTACGAAGCGTTGCGGTGTTCAAAGATGCTTGAAGATATAGATCGAGCAGATCACAATTTTACCAAAAATGACACGCTTGCCATCATGTTTAGGAAAGTGCTTGCGTGGTTTGAACAGGTGTAGAGCCTATGGCGGCGTTGCTCTTAGTTTTTATCATTTCCAGCATAGTTGGTGGCGTTCTCACCCATATCGTGCGCCAGCAGCTGCTGGCTCGCGCGATCTTGGATGTGCCGAATGAGCGGAGCATGCATCAACAACCAACCCCGCGAGGTGGAGGTCTTGCGGTTATGGCGGTTGTTTGCGGTGGTATTCTTTTTCTTGTTCCCAATCTGTTTCTGTTTTTAGGACTCTTGTTGTTAATTACGGTTTCTTGGGCTGATGACAAAAAAGGCCTTCGCCCAAGCCTGCGACTGTGTGTTCATTTGTTGGCAGCGTTTTTGGGGAGTCTATCGTTTGGCGAAGGCGCCGTTGTTTTTGGCGGTCTGCTGCCTTTTGGTGTAGACCGTTTCGTTTTAATTATCGGTTGGGCTTGGTTTATGAACCTATATAATTTTATGGATGGGATTGATGGAATCACGGGAACGCAGACCGTTAC
>CAYZXV010000001.1:29360-35799 GCA_964482525.1 uncultured Rhodospirillaceae bacterium
ACAATAACTCTTTCCAAACGGCTTCTTAGGGGCAAAAAAGTCTGGCAAGCGCACCGAGAACACTTTTATCAACGAGCGGCGGCATCCCTGGGGCACTCGAAACCAGTGCTCATAAAAATTGTGCTTGCTAACAGCGGATTATGTCTTGCCGCAGTTGTGGCTGTTTCTAATCCTTGGCTTGGCGGGGTTGCTGGTGTAACTATAACGACGGCCCTTCTGCTCTGGATGGAGTATGTGGCGCGAAAGAAACAAGCATAAAGTATGGTCATGAGTTTTCGTTTTCCTCTTCCCCGCTTTAACCGTCGCACTTTGGCCTTCACGCATGACGTGACGATGGCGGCTGCGGCCTATCTTTTGGCGATCTATTTGCGCATGGGCGACGAGATCGTTCGCTTGCCGCCGGAACAGCTGTTCGCCGGAACGGCTTTATTTACCTTTACCTGCGCCATCGTTTTCTGGTTCAGTCGGTTATATCGAAGTATTTGGGCCTTTTCTTCGTTGAAGGATTTAAGCGCCATTTTGCGGGCTGTAACCATTGCGGTGATCAGCTTCACTTTGGCGGCTTTTTTCCTGATGCGTCTTGAAGGGGTGCCCCGCACCGCACCGATAATTGTTTGGTTTATTCTTATGGCAGGCATGGGGGGGGCGCGCTTATTGCTTCGCCTTGCGCGGGAAAGACGATTGAGTGTGCTTTGGGAACGTTCGGGGGGCGGCCGTGTGAATGTTCTGTTGATCGGGGCGGGTGATGAGGCTGATCTTTTCATTCGGGCTGTGAACAGCAACCCTCAGGCCCCGTTCCATATTGTTGGTATTATTGGTGAAAATGACAAGCGAGTAGGGCGCACGGTACGTGGAGTCGATGTTCTCGGAACTGTGGACCAGCTCCCAGAAATTGTCGACAGGCTAAGGGAGAAAGATACACCGCCAAGTCGTCTTGTCATTACACGCGCAGGCGCGCGTATGAATGCAAAGATGGTTGAAAGTCTGTTGGAGCAATGTACGACTTTGGGCCTGAAATTGTTCCGCCTTCCTGCCCTTACGGAACTTCATAGCGATATGAATATTGGGCAGGTTATGAGGGAGCAACCCATCGCGTTGGAGGACCTGTTGGGGCGGCCCGAGACGATTTTAAATCGCACCGCGATCAATGATCTTGTCGGGGCACGGCGTGTTTTAATTACCGGGGCAGGCGGGTCGATAGGGTCTGAGCTTGTGCGACAGATTGCAGCTTTGGGTCCGTCTCACGTCACTTTGCTTGAGTTCAGTGAGTTTAATTTATATCGGATTGAGATGGAGGTTCGTGAAAAATGGCCATTGCTAAGTTTGCGAACCTATTTGGCTGATTTTCGTGATTTGGCTCGCCTGACGCAAATCTTTCGCGACGAGAAACCAGACCTCGTTTTTCACGCGGCGGCTATAAAGCACGTACCCATTGCCGAGTTTAATGCGCGCGAGGCCCTCCTCACAAATGTGATTGGAACGCGGCTTGTTGCGGATTGTGCGGCAAAGGCAGGTGTTGCCGCCATGGTGATGATATCAACAGACAAGGCCGTTAACCCGACCAATGTTATGGGCGCAACAAAACGCCTTGCTGAAATGTATATCCAGGCCTTGGATATTCTTTCTCCGACCTCACGTTTTGTAACGGTAAGATTTGGTAATGTTCTTGGCTCGACCGGTTCGGTTGTGCCTCGGTTCCAAGAACAGATTGCCAAGGGCGGGCCCATTACGGTTACCCATCCAGAAATTACACGCTATTTTATGACAATCCGTGAGGCGGTCGAGCTTGTGCTTCAGGCCTCCGCTCTTGGCATTGCGCCGGGCGATCAACGAGGTAAGGTTATGGTCCTTGATATGGGGCAGCCTGTAAAAATTGCTGATCTCGCGCGGCAAATGATTCGTTTGGCTGGGCTTCGTCCGGAAGAGGATGTTAAAATAGTTTATACCGGCTTGCGTCCTGGCGAGAAAATGTATGAGGAGCTTTTTGCCACGGAAGAAGAGTTAATTCCTTCTGCGGCAGACGGCGTGCGCCTTGCTCGTTCTTCAACCGTTGAGATTGCCCAACTCCAGCAATCCCTCACAAGCTTGTCGACCTTGCTTCAAGCAGGAATGACAGAAGCAGCGGCCATCGCGAGGCTTGAGGAGCTTGTGCCAGAGTTCCGTCGGGGGTAGCTTTTATCAAGATCCATATTTTGTTATGCGCACTGTGCAGTTTCCCCCCACATTTGATGTTGTGACGACCTTCCATGGGATGTTTTTAGGAATGTAAGAGAAGAAGGATGCCACATCGGCCTCGTAAGTGGATGTTGTCGGGTCGTCAATGCCAACCGCACCAGCCATTCGCAATTCATTCAGGTATATTTCCACTCTTAAACGATTTGCGCCTCCGTTGCAGATAATGTTTCCACCAATAAAACCATCATTGGTAAAGGCCCCCGATTCGATGGTTCTTGCTTCTGGTGGGTTGTTATAGATAGCGGTTGTTGCCGCCAGCTCTGGGGATTGGCCAAAACCTTTCCACGCAATGCCATCGCAAACCTGAAGGCTTTTTATGCTTGCGTGGGTATTATAACGGATGGCTCCCTCTGATGTTGGGGCACAGGCTTCGACAGCCTTGTCTGATATTGGGGCGACGCGGATGGAAGCTTGATTATCAAAGGTAAACTGAATGTTCCCATCAGAATCAACAGAAGCGCCAGGTTGTTTCATTGTAGAAGATGGCGGCGCAGCAAGGGCAGAAGAGAGAGCAAAACATATCAGCATCACTATATAGGCCGGTACCATAGCGAAAGGAGCGGACATAGATTTCCCCTGATAAGAAGCCCCGGTAGATAATTCAGTATGAATCCTGTTTTTACGCCAATACCCAAGCATTAACAACGAGTTACTCTCTGTCTTAAGGTGAATTCATCACCGTCTTCGGTTGCGAACCAGTTCATCTACCACCGCAGGATCTGCAAGAGTAGACGTGTCCCCGAGATTATCAAGATCATGAGAGGCAATCTTTCGAAGTATTCGCCGCATAATCTTTCCGGAGCGTGTTTTGGGGAGGCCTGGCGCAAACTGAATGACATCGGGCGTTGCAATTGCACTGATTTCCTTGCGCACCCATTGCATCATCGTTTCACGTAGCTCTTCGCTTTCGATTGCATCTGCGTTAAGGGTCACATAGGCATAGATGCCCTGTCCCTTAAGGTCATGAGGGAAGCCGACAACGGCAGCCTCTGCCACTTCAGTCAGAGCCACGAGCGCGCTTTCAATTTCAGCGGTTCCTAAGCGGTGGCCTGATACATTGATTACGTCATCCACTCGCCCTGTAATCCAGTAATAGCCATCTTCATCGCGGCGGCATCCATCACCCGTGAAATACTTGCCTTCGTAGCAACTGAAGTATGTTTGAATAAAGCGCTCATGGTCGCCCCAAAGCGTGCGGGCCTGTCCGGGCCAACTGTCGAGGATGCATAAATTGCCTTCACACGCGCCTTCAAGAACATTTCCCGCTGCATCGACAATGGCTGGTTGTACGCCGAAAAAGGGCGTAGAGGCGGAGCCGGGTTTAAGCTCTGTTGCCCCAGGGAGCGGCGTAATCATGTGGCCGCCTGTTTCAGTTTGCCACCAAGTATCAACAATTGGGCACCGTTCTTCCCCAACAATTCGATGATACCATAGCCAGGCCTCTGGGTTGATAGGCTCTCCTACGGTCCCAAGAATCCGTAGGCTCTTGCGTCTTGTGCATTTTACGTAGTGCTCGCCCTCGCGCATAAGGGCACGTATAGCGGTTGGGGCGGTATAGAATATATTCACCCTATGCTTATCGCAAACTTGCCAAAAACGGCTGGCGTCGGGATAGGTTGGAATGCCTTCGAAGATAAGGCTTGTCGCTCCGTTAGCCAGAGGGCCATAGACGACGTAGGAATGACCCGTAACCCAGCCGACATCTGCCGTACACCAAAAGATCTCTCCATCATGATAATCAAATGTCAATTGGTGGGATAAGGAGGTATGAACCATATATCCCCCAATCGTGTGCAAAACTCCTTTTGGTTTTCCAGTTGATCCCGATGTATAAAGGATGAACATCGGGTCTTCTGCATTCATGGGTTCGGGAGGGCAATTTGCGTCGACGGAAAGACATTCTTCGTGGTGCCAGAAGTCCCGGTCTTTAACCCAAGTAATCGCGCCTCCTGTGCGGCGTACGACAATAACATCTCTCACGATATCACAGTTTTTAAGAGCCTCATCGACATTAGCTTTGAGAGGTACGCGCCGCCCCCCCCGCATGCCTTCATCGGCCGTAATCACAATGCGTGAGCCACAATCCTCTATCCGACCAAGAAGGCTCTCCGGAGAAAACCCCCCAAATACCACCGAATGGACGGCGCCAATCCGGGCGCAGGCTAACATGGCATAGGCTGCTTCGGGGATCATCGGCATGTAAATTGTCACGCGATCTCCCTTTTGAACTCCGTGCTTTTTCAGGACATTTGCAAAACGACAAACTTCACTGAATAATTCGGCATAGCTGATATGTTTTTGTTCTGATGGGCTGTCACCCTCCCAAATTAAAGCCGTCTGTAAAGCCCTCATATTCAAATGGCGATCCACGCAATTAACGCAAGCATTGAGCACGCCATCTTCAAACCATTTGATAGAAACATTACCAGAAAAATTTGTATTTTTAATGATTGTCGGCTTTCTCACCCATTCTAGTCGTTGAGCCATTTCGTTCCAAAAGCCATCTGGATCTTTGACTGATCTTTCATACATGGTTGCGCGTTGTGCAGCGGTAACCCAGCTATCTTGAGCGACAGAATTTTGAACGGGGATGCGAACCATGGATGGGGCCTTTCAATAGATGGGAGAGAGCATAGGGAGGGAATTCGTGCTCGAAGAAGGTGCAGACCTTCTCACAAAAGGGTTACCTATGAAAAGATAGTAGTCGTGCAATGCATCACGCATTAATACTTGAAATATAAATGAAATTCTTGCACTGCAGCATATAGACACAGTCTATATGCATATGCATTCAAAGAAGCCACATCTGTATTAAGCTTTATTTTACAAATAAGGGCCAACATCCCAGCGCATGCAATTCAAACTACGGAGGTACATTATCATGGTGAAACGAATAGTGGTCATAGTGTGTGGCTTGTTGTTGGCAACCCAGGTTGTTGCTGCAGATATCCAAAAATATGGAACAAAAGAAGAGGCTGTTGCGATGGCCCAGAGGGCTGCCGTCCTTTTGAAAACAGAACGTGATGTGGCTCTTAAGGCATTTACAGAAAAGGCCGCCGGATTTTCGGACAAGGATCTGTACGTTTTTGCTTTGGATAAAGATGGCGTATTTATTGCTCATGGCGCAAGAGCGGTTTTGGTTGGTAAGCCGTCTAAAGAAATGGCTGATGTTTCAGGCTATCGTTTTGTGGAGGCTTTTTTAACGGTTAAAGAGACTGGCTGGGTTCGATACAAATGGCCGGATATTCTTGATGAAGGAAAAATCAAAGATAAAAGCTCTTATATTATACGTGTGGGCGACGATGTCGTGGGTGTTGGGTACTATGACAATCCATGACTTTTGCAACAAGCTCAATTGGTAGCTGGGTTGTGATAATCGCACACTGGTTTGTTGTGGTGGCAAAACGATCGTTTTGTTACAGGGCCAATTGTAAGGGGCGAGACAGGCGGCCTTTGTGGATAAGATGTCTTCCCATAGGGTTGTTTTTCTATTATCCTTCCCACCGTGTACGCTATGTTTCTTTCCTCACTCTCTAACTAGAAGGAGCTACCTATGCGTTTAAAGTCAGTACTTTCCCTTTTTGCTTTGTTGGGGTTGCTTGCCGTGCCAGCGCAAGCGGCTGACCCAGCGAATTATGGAACGAAAGACGAAGCAGTTGCGCTTGTTAATAAGGCTGTGGAGTTGTTCAAACAAGACGAGGCCAAGGCGATCGCTGCGATTAATAACAAAGAACCAGGTTTGTCCCTAAAAGACCTCTACGTCACGGTTACAAGTGACGAAGGCGTTACGCTTGCTCACGGCGTCAAGCCGGTTTTGGTTGGCAAAAAAGTTCTTGAAATGAAGGACCCGGATGGCTTTGAGTTTATTAAAGCTTACTTGGCCGTTAAAGACACTGGCTGGATCAAGTATAAGTGGCCTGATGTTGCTGATAACTCAACGGTCAAAGAAAAAACGGCTTATGTCGTACGCGTCGGTAAGAACTTAATCTCTGTTGGTTATTACGAAAAGCCTTAATGCTTGGGTTTATAACTGAATGGAAATAGGGAGGAGAAATCCTCCCTATTTTTTTACTTAACGAAGGAAGTGGGGCCCGTCAGCTATTATAAAAAGCTATAAGAGTAAATGATGGATATGGATTGAGAAAAAGAGAATTTTTTCTCCCCCTTTTTTTGTATTAACGATATCTTTACATTAAGAAGTCTC
>CAYZXV010000002.1:0-24272 GCA_964482525.1 uncultured Rhodospirillaceae bacterium
CCTGCGGCTTGCAGGGCTGCATGAAGTTGAAGCCAGAACCGCGAGGGCACGCTGGCCGTTCCACCTTGTCTTCGCGCGCGCGTGATCAGCACGCGTGGCGCAGCCGCAAGCTGCGCAAAATCATGGGCCGAAAGGCCGATGCGCCGCTCTGGCGAAGGCAGACCAAAGGCCGCACGCATGGGGCGAGACATCCATGGGTCAATCGGCGGCGCAGGGGGCCATGTGTCTTCATTGAGACCCGCAAGGATCACAAGATCATGATGGATCAGCCGCGCTTCAAGGGGCCCAAGCAAGCTTAGGCGTGGATGAAGGCCATAGCGCGGACGCACAGGATTTTGATGCGCAAGCGTGCCAAACAGGGCGGCATAATCGCGCCCTGTGACAGGTGGCATATCGGTCGCGGCTTCACGCCAATCCTGAAGCCATGAGGCCGCTACTTCTCCCGCCTCACCGCGCCACAAGCGTGCAGGGCCGTCTTCCTCCTCGGTCTTTGCCAAGGCTTCGGCCAAGGCGATATGCACATCAAGCCAATCACCCAATGCGCGCGGCGTGTCCCAGGCGGTTGTTAGGGGGGCAAACAAAGAAGCAAGATTATTCAGTGTTGGAACCAAATCATCGAGGCCTGCGTGCTGTGCAGCAAGGGCCGTTCCATCCCACCCGTCTTTCACGCGCACCCCGCGCCAGAGCGCCCGTTCCGCCCTGCGCGCAAAACGGCGACAGGCGGCTTGTGACATGGAAAGGGTTGTTAAAGGATGCTTGAGCAGAGAAAGGAAATGAATGGGAGAGGCATTTGGTTCTGACGCCGCCAGAATTTGAATCAAAAAACTACCCAGCGGTGTTTGGGTTAAAGGTTGCCCCGCCGAGTCGTTGACTGCGATACCCCAGCGTTCTAGCGCCGCCTCAACCCGCGCGGCAAGCGCGCGGTCGGGCGTCACCAGCGCGGCGGTTGTTCCGCCTTCCTCAAGCGCAGCGCGAAGCCGAAGCGCAATCACTTCGGCCTCTTCTCGTGGGTGGTCGAGTGTGAGGGCTTCAAGCCCCTGTGTACATTCCGCAGGCAAGCTTTCGCGTGTGTGCTCGCAACGCCATTGATCGGTGGTAGCGGCGGGGCGCATCGCTTCCCGTAATAGCGTTACGCGCGGCGAAAGGCCCGTGCTTTCAGAACAACCGTCCCAAGGGGAAACGGTCTGGCGTTTAATGGCGCCCCGCGCCAGCCAAGCTGCCATCGTGGCTTGCGGATGCGTGTCGGTCAGGGCCTGCCACGACTCTTCGTCAAGCGATAGATCAAGGCCGGGCAGAATGACTTCGCCTTGGGGGAGCGTGGCGATCGTTGCCATGAGGCGACCCACGGCGGGATGAGAGCCGGTGGAGCCTGCCGCGATGACGGGGAAGGGCGGCGGTGCGGCGGCCCACGCGGCGGCCTGACGGTCGATAATCATCGTGCGGCGTTCAACAGGGTCAAGCGAACCTTCTTGCGCAAGGATAACGGGCCACTGAGCCAGAATAATTTCAAGGAAAGCCAGCGTTTCTTGCCAATGCTTTGCGTAAAGATCGGGCACAATGTTCGCAAGATCTTGTAAAGCGCGGCCTTCCGTTTGTGTCTGATCCAACAAATCGGCAAGGGCATCTGCTAAAGCTGCGGCTTGTTCCATCGGCAGGTTTGAGTCTTTTGCGCGCACACAACGGATCAAAAGCATAAGACGCCGCAGAGGATTAATTGCAGGAGGTAAGTCGCCGTCCTCCGCTCCTTGTTGGTGCGCAAGGTCGAGAATATCTTCGTCAACATCGCCCAAAGGCTTTAAACGGGGAAGCAGCGCGGCGCGCGCGCCCGTGACGCGCAGGAACGCTTCGCGCAAATGGCGACAGGCACGCCGGGTTGGCAGGAACACAACCATATCGGCCAAGGCGACCGGGTCGCCTTTGGCCCGTGCCCACAAACCTTGGGCAAGGGTTGTGACAAAGCAGCGGTCAGGCGGGATGGTGTAAACGCCGCTCATCTCCAGCCCTCGCCTGTTTCAAGGAGGTGATTGGCTTCCTGCCAATCTTGCGGTGTGCCGACGTGATAGGCTGTGCCGTCATGCATAAGGCCATAAAGGCGATCCGCACGTTCCGCGCGGTCAAAAATAAGATTATTGGAAAAGACTGTATCTGTGATGCCGTCATATAGACGCGGGTTTATGATCTGCGCAGATAAAAAGACAACATCGCGTGGCGGCGTGGTTCCCTTGCGGGTCAGGCGGCCTTCGCGGTTCATCATAAAATCGCCCTGAGCTTGGCTAAACCCGCGCGCCGTTTCTGTTGGTGCCACGAGAAGCAGGTCGTCCATATGATCCGGTTTCCATGCCGCAGCAAGCCGATGCAGGGTCGGTGTTTTGCCATCAAACCACGGCATATCCCCACCAAGCAGGAAAAAAGGTTTATCGCCAAAATAGGCCAAGGCGTTTTTGACGCCGCCGCCTGTGTCAAGGATTGCTGGTTCGAATAGAAAGATCGTTTCAATATCTTGGCGTGTTGCAAGGTGGTGTTTGATTTGGTCGGCGAGATAATGGCCATTGACGATCACGCGCCGCACGCCTGCGCCCTTCAGGTGGTCAAGGGCAATATCGAGCATTGCCCGTCCGTTGATGGGCAGCAGAGGTTTTGGCGTTGTGTCGGTAAGGGGTTTCATCCGCGCGCCAAAGCCAGCGGCCAAAACCATGGCGGTGTCAGAGAGAAAGGGAAAAGGCGGCGCGATTTCGGACATAAAGATACGATACCCCCTTGAAAGGGAAGAGGGAAGGGGGCGAAAGGGCTTTACCCCTCAATCTCGCTTAGCCATGGAGACAGCGGAGCGAGCGCGGGAATGCCAGAGAGGGCGCGAAGAGTGCCGACGACCCGCGCAGCCAAATGGGGTCGTTTCAGGGCCACAAGGCGCCCTAAGATCCGCATGTGACGTTGCGCCGACAAGAGACGCGCGGCTTCATAAAGAACTTCTTTGTCCGCGTTGCTTATCGGCGGGCCATAGGCATCGATAACAGAGGTCAGGCGCTCCGACCCGCCATCGCGGCGCACGACCTCGCACCATGAGGCGAGGTCATAGGCCGCCGGGCCAAGCCCTGCGTCCTGATAATCAATCAGGCCGACGCTTTGGCCCAAAACAGGCGAAGGCAGTGCCATCAGGTTATCGGGCATAAAATCGCGTAACATCAAAGTGCGTGGCAGGGCATCCAGGGGAGACAGAACGGCCCGCCATGCGGAAACAAAGGCGGCGCGTTCCTCTGCGCTGACAGACCCGCCGCGACGGGCTGGGAGGGCGTGATCGATATAAAAAGCGGCCTGCTCGGCGAAACAGGCGGCGTCATAAGAGGGGACTTGCAGATCACCCAGAAGATCCGCAGTAAACCGTTCATGAAGCCGTGCGAGCAGGGTCGCGGCCTCCCAATCGAAGGGCGCGCGGTCTTGGCCTTGGTCTAAAAGGGCTCCCACCGTCGTTGGGCCGAAATCTTCCATCAACACCAAATCGGTTGATAGATCGCTGGCATAAATTTCAGGTGCCGCAACGCCGCAGGCACGAAGCGCGGGAGATAGGCGCACAAAAGCCTTTGTGCGTTGGTCCGGCGCGGCGTGCATCAGGATAGCGGTTTGTCCGTTTGGGCGTGCGATGCGGAAAAAGCGGCGCACGGACCAATCTGCCGCGATGGGCGTTGGCGCCGCGCCCCCCCACCCTGCCTGCGAAAGAAAAGAAACGCGCAGTTCTGTTTCGTCTTCACAAGGGCCGGTAAGGGCAGAAAGCACACCCGCAAGACGCGGTTCCCACGATGGTGGTGCAGAAATAGAGACAGCCCGCGCCCCATCGCTTGGACAGTCAAAGGAGAGCGTCAACGCATCACGCGGCATATAGGAAGCCGCCATCTCTGGCCATTCAATCAAGGCTGCGCCATCGGCCAGCAGCTCATCAAGGCCAAGCTCTTCGATTTCCTCTGGGCGTTTGAGGCGATAGAGATCGAGGTGAGAGACAACGAGCGCAGGAAGCTCATAGGTTTGCGCAAGGGTAAAGGTCGGACTTGGCGCTTCGCCTTGCAGGCCAAGTTCTTGAAGCAAAAAACGAGCAAAGGTTGTTTTCCCCGCGCCCAGATCGCCACGCAACAAAAGCGCATCACCCGACTTGAGCAAGGGGGCCAGCATGGCCGCAAGCTGCCGTGTTGCGGCGAGGTCGGGAAGAGGATAGCGCGTCGTCACAACCTTATCTCGCAGGAACTGAGGGATCTTGTTGCGGCAAAAAGCAGTTGACGCGGGTGCCCTCCTTTTCGTCACTGAAGATTTCTACCCTGCCACCATGCAGCTCGACGATGCTTTTTACAAGGCTGAGGCCAAGGCCTGCGCCGCCTTGGCGAAGGTGGTTGTTCGTTTTTTCAAACTTGCCAAAAATGCGTTCGCGATCTTCTTGTGGAATGCCAACACCGGTATCAAGCACGCTGATGACCGTGTCCTCGTCCTTTTTCCATGCCGCTATCGCGATATGGCCGCCGGTGGGCGTGTATTTGATCGCGTTGCTGATCAAATTAAACAACACTTGTTTCATGCGCTGTTCATCGGCGAAAATGGTGCCGATATCGCTGGGGCAATCAATCAAAATCTCTAATTTTTGCTGACGCCCCCAATCGGCCATCATTTGCTTGGCGTCGTTCAGAAGCACAGGAACAGAAATGTCCTGACGGTCCAGGGTCAAGCGCCCCGCCTCAATCATCGCGATATCCAAAACGTCATTCGCGAGACGGGAGAGCTTCTCACTTTCGGCCTTGATAGTGGCCGCATATTCCATCTGGCGTTCGTTCAGTGTGCCAAAATATTGCTCAAGCAAGATATCGGTAAAGCCGATAATGGTGTTAAGCGGTGTGCGAAGTTGATAGGAAACGTTCGCAACAAAATCAGATTTGAGCCTGTCGGTGGCCGCGAGGGCTGCGTTGCTGGCGCGAAGGGCTTGCTCGACCTTGGCGTCGTCTGTGACGTCCAAAAAGCTGTTGAGAACCGAGCCATCAGGAAGGGGGATGGTGATGACGTCAATCATTTGATCGTCTTTGCGCGTGATGCGTTCGCGGTGTGGCGTGCGATCAAGGGCATAAGAAATCATTTTTTCACGAGCCGAAGCCCACCGGTCATCCGTAACGTTCAAAAGAGGTCGCACGGCATCGAGTAGATCGCCAACATGGGGTGCGCCCGCAAGCAACTCAGGGGCAAAGCCCCATACGGTCGCGAGCGCTGGGTTGTGAAGACGCAGGCGTCCATCGGGCCCGAACACCGCGATGCCTTCGGCCAGATTGTCGATGGTTTCGCGTTGAACCGCCATCAACGTATTGTAATCGGTTTCAAGCGCGAGCTGATCCGTCACATTTTCATAAACGAACATCAGGCCGCCGAGCGGGTGCGGCGCAATAAGGTTGCGCAGGCTGGTTCCGTCAGGCAGGTACATGACATCTTCGCGGGGCTCAAGCAGCGAGGTGAAGAGTGCAAGGTATTCTTTCTTGTATTTCTGAAAGTCGGCTTGTTCCGGGATGCGGCGACGCGCCCGCAGATCTTCAAGCACCTCGCTGAAGGTCGGTTTGCTATCCAAAAAGCTTTCCTGTGATTCCCACAGACGCAGGTAGGCGCGATTATAGAACTCAAGCTTGCCATCCGGCCCAAACACGCCGATTGCCGCGCCCAAGTGTTCCATAACCTCGTGATGAGAAACAAGATGGCGGCGGAGTTCTTTTTCTTTTTCTTCTTCGGCGGTCACATCGATAGCAAAGCCGATCAGGGCGAGGCCTTGTGCCGTTGTGATCGGGCGCTCCACGACTTGAAGCAACCGCCTCCGCCCCGCGATCACGGCGTGATCGCGGCGGGTCATCGCGGTGCCTTTGGCTTTAGCCTCGGCAGCAAGGGCTCGCCCGCTTTGCGAAGAGGTCCCCATGAGTTCGAGTTGTTCGGTTAGAACGCGCTCGCGCTCTGCGTCCATGACGCGCGCAAAGGCATCATTGCACATGGCAAGGGATAAATCGTCTTTGCGGCCCCAAACAGGGAAAGGCAGCAAGTCAAAACAAACCGGGTCCATTTCTTGCGATATTGGCGATGTCGTTGGCGCAGCGACTGACGGTGCAGTAACAACCGTTGGTGCATCCAAGGCTTTTGCCGTTATTTCTTTTTGCGCGGGAACCATAGAGGGCGGCGTGTGTGGTGCGGACGTAGGAATAGGCTTTTCGGTTGTTGCTGCATGGGGCTCGGTTTTTACGGCCTTGCCATCATCGTCAAGGAACCACAGCACATCCACATGCGGCCCGTCCTTCCCAATGCGGAATCGCCGCCCAGAGAGCTGTAGTGTCGCACTCGTTTTAACCACTTGAACTGAAAGATCGAAAGGGTCCCCGGTCAGCTGCAGTTTGCGAAAGGACTCAAGCATGATGGCGCTATCTTTAATGGCCGCGACAAGGTCATCCATATGGGTGATCTTCGCGCAGCCAAGCCGCATGGCGACGCCTTGCTCTTCACGCAGGAGGCCTTGCGGTGTGAACAGGCAATAACCGCCTGAGAGCGAGCGCAGCATGGATTGAAACCGATCGGCGATAAAGCGGATATGGCGCAGGTGGCGTTCAATTTGTGTCGTGCGTTTCCAAAAGGCGGCCAGTGCAAAACTTTCTCCCACGGCAAAGGTTGCCAGCGCCACAACGGTGAGCAGAGGCCAGTCCAGCCCAAGGCCGGCGCCGGCCACAATGGTGAACAGGATTGTCGCGCCGAGAATCGCGATCAGGGGAGCTTTTGTAAACAACGACTTCAACATGGATCCATCAATTTGCGCGCGAGCCAACCACGGGGCCTGATCGCGCTGTTTTGTCAAAAAGGGAAGCAATGACCCGCACGGCCATGCGGCTGGGCAGGATCATGGTGATCTTGTGCCCTTCCCGCCGGACGATGCCGTGCTCTTCAAACGGCGCAAGCGCCTGAATTTCTGGAGCGAGGGCTGCCAGCGAATAATCAAACTGGCGGCAAACGCGCTCTAAATTGACCGACATCGTGCACATCAACGATTCAATAATCGCCGCGCGAAAACGATCTTCGCCGCTGAGTTTAAGGCCGCGTGTGGTGGCAAGACCGTGCGCTTGGATCGCTTCACCATAGGCCTTAAGGTCGCGCGCGTTCTGGAAGTATGCATCTGTTGCCTTGCCGATGCTGCTCGCGCCAACGCCCAAAAGCGCATCGGCCGTGTCGTCTGTATAACCCTGAAAATTACGACGCAGGCGGCCGTCCTGCGCGGCGCGTGTCAAAGAGTCGGATGGTTTTGCAAAATGGTCCATGCCAATCTCGACATAGCCAGCGTCGCACAAGGCATTTCGCGCCATTGTTTCCATGGCCAGCGAGGCATGGGGTCCCGGCATGATGTATTGCTCAAGGGCGCGTTGGTGTTTTTTCAGTTGTGGCACGTGCGCGTACGAAAACAGCGCAATGCGCGAAGGCGAGAGCGAGGCTGCAAGACGTGCGGTGTCGGCCAAAGCCGTTGGCGATTGAAAGGGCAGGCCATAGATGAGGTCGAAGTTGATCGCCTCGATTTGCGCGGCGCGAAGCATGTCGCAAGCGTCCCGCACCATGGCAAAAGGTTGCTCACGGCCGATCGCCTTTTGCACTTCGGGATTGAAATCCTGGACGCCGAGGCTGACGCGCGTAACCCCCATCATGGCCAGTGTTCGTACTTGTGCTTTTGTGATTTGTCGTGGGTCAAGCTCAACCGCGACTTCGCGACAACCGGACAGATCGAACCGCCGCGCCAGAGCCCCAAAAAGAAGCCCAAAGTCCTTTTCCGATAGAATATTGGGCGAGCCGCCGCCCAGATGGATTTGTGAAACCAAACGTGGGCGCGGGGCCGAAAGCGCAATGGTTTCAAGTTCCCGGTGCATCAGGGCGAGATAGTCGCTCACATCCTCGTGCCGCTGCGTCGCGCAAGTATGACACCCGCAATAAAGGCACAAGGTCTTGCAATACGGAACGTGCATGTAGAGCGAGATGGCGCGTTCTGGCGCAAGAAGCTCAAGGGCGGTGCGATAGGTTCCGGGGGTAAAGTTATCTTGAAAGGCGGTTGCAGGCGGGTAGCTTGTATAGCGAGGGACTGTTTTTCCAAGCCATAAATCTTCCTGCCGGGACGGTTGGCCAAGAAGCCCGAAAAAAGGGTCGTCAAGCCCCGGAAGATCATCCGACTCGGAAGCGGGTTTTGGCATAAGGGCGGAGTGATGGATCACGGGGGCCGTCCGGAATTTGTAAAGCGAATCAAACAGGCTATGCCATCATAAGCCATTCGTTTTCAAAAGCGAGGGGGTTTGCGTGGGCACAAAAAGAATGGCCCCGTTTGCACGGGGCCATTCTTTGGGATTCTGGCGGTGCGCTTTAATTCGCCATGGCCAGATCCACACCGTTGCGGCCCGAACAAGACGACACCCGCTCAATCCACGAAGCGCGGACATAAGGGGAGTGGCCTTGCTGTTCAAGCCACAGGTTTTGAAGCGTATAGGCTTCAACTTCTTTCTGCTGGGGGCAGCTCCACCCCCCTCGTTTAAACGATTGGGCATAATGGACCAGTTCATGGACCAAAAGGCTCATTTGGGTCGAGTCTTCCGAGTCAAAGGCACGATGGTCCAAAACAACCCGACCCCCGACATAGACGGCTTTGGCCCGGCCGGCTGTCCGACCCATCCGGCTAACGATTTCAGTCAGATAGGTGCGGCTCGCAACCACATCGGGGGCTCCGGGGGTCCGAACCCCAACTTGAGCCTCTACCCAGGCCAGAAGGGGCTGGATAATGTGGGCTGGGACCTGTTGGCCGTCTTCAAACTCGAGAGCGTTCGCGGGCTGGGCGGGGCTCGCAATAAGGGCCAGAAGGATAAGGGCTTTGACTATGCTTTTCATCGAAATCACCACGTCTTAATGTGATGATTTCACTTTACAGGAAGGGCCCTAAATGGCGCTTAATTATTGATATAATTGGATATTTTTACATTTGTCTCAAATTGTATCGATCCTGGAATTCCGCCATTTCCGAGCTATTACTTTCGTGAAGCTTTTTACTTTCAAGATTTTTTTTCAGGAGGGGCAGAAAAAGGCACTCGGACGTAGTAAAGGCGCCAGAAAAACAGGGTCAGACAGGCCAAAATGGAGCTAACGCCCACGCCCTTTAGACCCATCAAGGGAACAAAGAGCAGATTCCCGAAAAGGGCAGGAATTAAAAAGAGCAAGGCCCCCAGCCAAAGCGGCTTGTCCTGATGTCGGGCATAGAGGATGTAATAGAAAGTATCAGCATTGGCGCGGACCCAAATCGCTGCCAGTATAAGCCATAGGGCCCACGCCTCGTTCGCCAACTCAGGTTTACCAAAGAAGGGCGCAGAAAACGGGATGAGCGCCCCGACGATCCCAGCGGAAACAAGCACAAACAAAGAAACCTGCCATCCTGCCGACCACGCTTCGCGCCAGAAGGCTTCGGTATCGCCTTGCTTGTGGTATTTAATCATTTTGGGGTAGGCGAACGAAAAAATCCCGCTTTGCGCGAGAGAGAGAAGCGCGGTCGCAAAAGAGCTGTAGAAGGTGATAATCCCAACTTCTTTCAAGCCGATAAAATGCGAAACGACAAACCTGTCGACGCTGAACGCCATCGCGGCCCCAATTGTACCAAGCCATACGGGAAAACACTGAATCACGCCTGCTTTGATCCAATCCCATGCGATTGGGGTGCGGATAACTTTGTCCCAGGGAAGGTGTCTCCAGACCCAGAACGTCAAGCCGATGCTTACGGCTTCGCCGATTGCCCACGCAATAAAAATTGACTCGACATTGCGTGTTTCCGGCCAGAGCAGACCTGCAGCCACCACGGCGAAACACCACAGGCCCGCACGGATGAAAAACAGAAAGGTTGAAAGGACGGGGCGGCCCATCGAGATGAGGTTAGTGTAGAGAGCAGCAGAAATGTTTTCGAGAATGGAAATAAGAAAGACTGCGGCGAGCAAAAAGGGTGGTGCAACCTTTAGTAGACCAAGCGCCAGCATAAAAACAGCAAAGACCAGGTAGTTTGCGCCAAAAAAAACCATTTCGTCACGGATCTTGCGCAGGGCTTCGAAAGGAGAGGCCCCAACAAGATCGCGCGCCACAACGAAATCAATCCGGAGACCAAGGACAACCGTTGCGATCATAATGGCGGAGAAAGCAAGGCCATAAACCCCCATATCCGCCAATCCTAAATAGCGGCCCATGTAAAGAGTCAACAAAAGCTTTGCGGCGAGCGATAAGACGCGCAACCCGATGTTGAGGCCTTTTTTAAGCAAAATAATATTCATGGAGAGGTAAAACAGGCAAAAACGCTTGAACAGAACAGGGTCAGACCCTAGCATGGGAGCCTAAGGACCCACAAGGCACTTGCGCTCTGCGCCCCCTTTTTTCATTGGCGAGGCAAAGTTTGTGAAACGCGTTGTTTTTTATCTTTCCGACTTTCAAAGCGGTGGCACCGAATGGTTTGCGCTTCGGCTTGCGCGTGCCCTTGCCTTGCGCGGCTATACACCGCTCTTCCTTGTCGTGCAGAAAAAAGGCGAACTGATCAGCTTGATTCAAAGAGAATTTGACACGACCATCCTCAACGGATCAGGCTATTGTTTGGGGCGTCTTTTGGTGACGATCCCTGCCATGGTGCGCTTCCTGCGGGAAAAAAAGCCCGATGCGCTTATCAGTGGCCTGCCCTTGCTCAATGCTGTTGCGGCGATGGCCATCTCTCTTTCTGGCGTCAACTGTCGTATGATTGCTGTTGAGCATATGCGCCTGTGCCGGATGGGCGCTGGTGTTGGCGCCATGGTGCGATTTTATGCAAAGCGTTTATTAACGCATTGGGCCCATCGTCGCGCCGATCGCGTTGTGTGCGTATCAAAAACAGTTCTTGAGGACATCTGCGCCAATGTTTCTGGGGTTAAGTCGTCGCCAATACTGATTTACAACCCGATTATTCCAGCCAATCTGACGGAGCTTATGGCCGAAGGGACAGGTCATCGTTGGCTTGATACACCCCAGGAAGGTCCCCTAATCGTTGCGATCGGACGTCTCCTTCCAGTCAAAGACTTTCCAACATTATTGAAGGCTTTCCGCAGTATCCTTGATAAACGGGTAGCGCGCCTCCTTATTTTGGGAGAGGGTGAAGAACGCACGGCTTTGGAGCAAATGATTCAGGCGCTGCATCTTGGTTATCATGTCTCGATGCCTGGGACCGTTCGTAACGTGTTCCCATATCTGAAAGCCGCCGACGTGTTTGTCTTAAGCTCAACGCATGAGGCTTTTGGCAACGTGATTGCCGAAGCCTTGGCTTGTGGAACAAAGATCGTTAGCACGGATTGTGGCGGTCCGCGCGAGATATTACGGAATGGGGCTTTGGGCGAACTTGTGCGCCCAAGCGATCCGCTTGCTCTTGCGAAAGCGGTTGAGCGCGCTTTGAATGCGTCGGGCGACCCGGCAGAGCGCATGGCCGCAGGCCGGGCCTTTTCTGTCGAAGCAGCAGCAGAATCCTATATCAAGATTTTGGAGGCGTTGGCTTAGGCGGCAGACACCGAGCCGGAGCCGCAAACGCCGTATGGCCTGCTGGGACATCAGTCACGACCACGGCATTTGCGCCGATCACGGCGCCATCGCCAATTTGTACGCGACCAATAATTACTGCGCCCGCATAAACAATCACATCATTGCCAATTATTGGCCGCGACTCTACCCCGGCATATTCGTCTAAAGATTGACCGCGTCCCATAGTGACGTTTTGATGCACAATCAGATTTTTACCCGCCACAATCGGACCGATGACAACCCCCGCTGGATGCGGCAAGCTAAAACCCTCGGCAATATCGGCATCTGCCCGAATATCGCAGCCATTAATCAGGACGTTAAGACGCCAGAAAAGAAAGGCAAAGAGACGACGAACTCTGGATTTCCTTTGATGACAGGTTGAGGAAAGGCGAAAAAGAAAAACAGCGCAAAAGTCGAGACGCGTGAAAAACGCGAACAACAGGTCCCCCCATCCGGTGTTGGCTATTCCCATGGCTTGGGCATCGGCGCGTAATAGAGGGCCAAGACTCATCGATCACTCCAAAAGTACAAGTAAAAGAGCAGCTTTATTAAAAAGACGATGTGACACCATCTTCAGAAGAAAACCAAAACAAACCGGGCATTCAAGAAAAAAGCGCGCGGCGTCCCTGTAATTGCCGCGCCGAATCAAAAGCTTTGTTTGGCGTATGCGATCAAGACACAAAAAAAGACGTTGGCGGCGCTCAATGGCGCGGCGGGTTCGCACTGAAATGCGACGATCATAAGCGTGTAAAAGCGATTCCCCTGCTGCCAAAACTTGTTCGTATTTATTGTCCATTCTTGTATAGGCAGAGGCTCCGTTTTGACTCGGGCTTTTTTGTGCGTAGTAATAGCCAGCAAAAGGAAGGGCGAAGGTCTGCGCGCCCTCTAAAAGGGCGCGTGCGAGAAACATAAAGTCTTCGCCTAGGGAAAGAGTTTCATCATAGGCAAGGCCCTTTTCGCGTAAAAAGGCTGTCTTAAACAAAGGCTGGGCATACCCGATGGCCAGGCGGCTATATGGGGTGTCACGTTCGAACAGTTCTTCGGCGTCCAAGGCAAACACAGCGCCGTCTGCCCCAAAACTGGATGTCCATAAAATTTTTTTTGTATGGGGGTCTGTGATGTTCAGGTTGTCAAAGACTATGTCGGCATCAAGCGCCTGAGCCGCCTGAGTAAGGCGTTCAAGGCGTGTGGGAATCATCCAATCATCAGCATCAAGCACGGCAATCCATTGGCCCTGCGCTGCCGAAAGACCAGCGTTGCGGGCCCGGCTGACTCCCCCGTTCTTTTCCAAAGCAATCAGCTTAATTCGCGAATCTTTGTTCGCATATTGTTTGGCGATGGCTTGTGTCGCGTCGGCGCTGCCATCGTCAATCACAAGAACTTCAAATGTGCCCATTGTTTGCGCGAGGCATGAGTCCAAAGCGTTGGCAAGGGTTGCTTGTGCGTTATAGGCCGGGATCAGGACGGAAACGTCAATCATCTCTGTCTCTTGCCATTTTGGAGCGGTTTCAAAGCCAGCCTTAGCTCATATAAATAGCGGCAGGATAAGCCCATCGTAACCCAGATCATCGGGGCGCGGACACTGTCGCACGGAATGCCCGCTAAAAGAACGCAGAAACAACTGAGGATCAGGGGATAGGCCGCAAAGGGCAGCTCACCCGTTTTTTGCCGATAAGCCATGGTCTTTGTCAGAAGGGCGTGTGCAAGCCACAGCCATATCCCGCTCCACATGACAAGCCCAAGGATGCCTAAATCTGCTGCGAAGCGGGCATAGATCGAGTAAGCAGCGGGCCAGTATCCAAAACTTTCCAAAAACCAGAACCGAATCTCCCAGCTTGTGAAGCCCCAGGCAGGCAAAAATTCTTTAACATGAAAGGCATACTGACCGAAACCAAAGCCGAACACGGGCTTTTCCATAAACATTCGAAAAGCTGCTGTCATTGAGGCGAGACGCGACGTATTCGATACGCGGTCGCCGGACACAACCGCGAAGACGAGGTCGTCATAAAATGAAACAAGGAAAATAAGGGCTGCTGGCACGACAAGAAAAAAAACCAAGGTGACAGGAAGTATCATTTTTTCGGCATCTTTGCGCGGAGTGGCCGGCAGGAAAATCAAACGAAGGGCCGCAAAGACGGCGAGCATGCCAACGATAACGACTAGGCTTGTGCGTGCTTCGGAGAGTACGATCATAACATTAAGAACAAGCCAAATTCCCAGGAAGAGAAGTCGTTTGGATCCTTTTGAAAACAGAACAGCGCCTAAAAGCCATGGCCAAATATAACCCGCAGAGTTCGCAAAATCCGGGGGCTCAAAAGCAACTGAACGTAGGCGTGTATCCCAATGCAGGATCGGAATATCCCCGTAAACAGGGGCAGAGATAAGAGAGAAGACGTCTCCAAGGGCGCCCGTCCAGCGATAGGTCATTTCGACGGCAGAAAAGGCAGCGCAAAGGAGAACGCTGAGGGCCATAGGATAGACCATCATGCGGTCCCAAGGCCTTCGCGCTGAAACAAAATAAGTCAGCGTTGCGATCGCAAAACCGAAACAGACAAGCGCGGTGGAGGAAATGAACTTTTCAAGCCCACTCCTTCCTTGAAAAAAATTATCTTTGATTGTTGTGATGTTTGGCAACAAGGATAGCGCAATGACCGTCAGCATAGCGGCGGCAATCCAAGGAAGAATGTAGATTTGAGTCGCCTCCGCCCGACCTCCGGCGGTGAGGCGGAAGTGCGCAAGTGTGGGGGCAAAGGAAGCCATGAGTGCGGCAAGGAAGATGTAAGCGGAAAGTTCGTGTTGGCTTTCGCCAAGGAAAGAAACCCCCGCGATGCTGGTAAAAGGGATGGCGACAAGGGCAAGGCGAAACAGGTTGTATATCATGAATAGCCCTGGGTTACTCCTCAATGACGATGGGTTTATCTTTGCCACAGTCAATCCGCACGGGAAGGTTTTTAATCATAGTCGATTGTTTGCGGCCATTTTTGCCGCAACTATAGGATAGGGGCTTCTCCCCGCCAAGCGTCCACCCTACCAGATGGTGCCGATCATCCGAATGCCGAAAATAGAGCACATAGTCATTTTCTTTATCCCCTACGGCAATCCTTTTTTCAAGCCGGGCGCCAACAAGAGGGGGGAGAAAAGATTTTAGCGCATCATAAGACGGTTTTGGCTTTCGTTTAAGGGTTAAGAGTCCAAAGTGGGCCTCTGGATCATCGTCACCGGGTCGAGCATCCCGCCATTCATACCAGATTGAAACAGGAATTTCGTGTAGGGTGTTAAGCAGTAGGCTGCGCAAGAGAAAGGCGGCTTGTTCCTCTGGGTTGGTGTCTGTGAGCGTAAACCCCCACTCGGTCGCTAAAACAGGGGGAATTTTCTGCCCCTTGGGTGTGTATGCTTTGATGAAGGTGCGAAGTTTGCGATAGGCCTCTCCCACGGTTTCTGGCGGCTTTTCTCCGTCGCGATAGGGGTGAACCGAAACAGCGTCAAGACATGCGCTGACGGGCGAATCAAGAACCGCGCCCAAAAAACCAGGCTTTAACGTGCCCCAGCGCCCAGGCGTGTCGGCCATGCCGGGGCCGATAATGCGCGCTGTGGGATCGGCTTCACGCATTGCGCGGCAGGCGGTGTCTGCAACGGCGATATAATCTTCAACTTTCGCTCGTGGTGCCCAAAAGCGGTCTTGGTCCGGCTCGTTCCAAAGCTCCCAAATGATATCGTATCCTGCAAATTGGCGCGCCGCTTTTGCAGCGAAGCGCGAAAACCCCGCGCGAGCAGCCGGGCTCGCCGGCGCAAGGAGATACTTATCTGTTTTGTCGATATTGCCTTTTGGTGCTTTCATGACCCCGGTATAATCGGGGTGCCCACCGCCAAGGACAATGACAGCGCCAAGCCCATGCTCTTTGAGTCGTTTAACAAAAAGGTCAAAATAGCCCCAGACAAAATCGTTTTCGCGTTTTTCGACCTCGTACCATGGGATAACAAAGCGCACGTAATGAAGGCCCGAATCTTTAATCATGCGAAGCTCGTCATCGCCGGTCCGTCCTTCTTTGACCTGAACGCCATAGCCATGACCAACGATAGGCGTAAGCCACGAGGGTTCTTGGGCGAGGGCCGGGGAGGTAAGCAGCCACAGGCCACCAAAGATGATAAGAAATTTCATTTTTGAGCCTCAATGGTTTCTAAAAGTGCGGCAATCCCGCTTTTTTCGATAACGGCCGGCCATAAAAGGGTTGTGGGGTCTACATGGGCATTGGTTTCCCAAACGAGATCATCAGGGGCGTTTGCAAACATATCTTCTGCTGGGCCCCACAGACTGTGAAAACCGAATGTTTGCGCCGCCTCGCGTGAACGTGGGTGTTCGTTGCTGATCACGCGGAGACCAAGCGCGCCATATTCTAGAAACTTAGTCGGCGTTTGCAGAGCGTGGGGCAGGTGCGTCGGAAAATAGTTGACAGCGGCCCGTGCGGCTTGAAGGGCCGCAAATACCTCTTCCTGTGGTTTGCGACCATGAAAGATGATGTTGGCATGATCCTGATACCGATCACGGAGGGATGGTTCCGGGTTGCCGTAAGTGTGAAGGGTTTTTGTTTCCCCATAGCGGCGAAGAAAACTGTTGAACATGGTTTCGGTTCTGCGCTCGTGCGACATCACGCCGATATAACAAAAGTCGCAGGCTTTGACTGGTTTTTCTTTTTGTCGCCGGAACCGAAGAACAGAGGCAGGCACCCCCATGGGAAGAAAAGAGGTTGGGGCGCCATCGGCAAAGCCCATACGTTGCGCCATAACGTCGTTTTGAAAAATACGAATATCGGGACGAGCGTTAAAGACGCGCTTGACCCAGTCTTTAACTTCACGGGTTTTGCCGATGGAAAGCGAACGGTAATCGTGGATAACAATTCGCGCTGCCGGGCGTTGGGGGTGAAAGCCCATGATCATCCAGCAGATCGCGTTGGAAAGATCTTCAGCCTTTGTCAGATCTGAGGGAAAGATTTCTTGTGTGTCATGGGTTGGTTCAAAATACCGACGATAGGCGTCGATCTCAGGATAAGATTCGCGGCCTTCGTGTACGAAATAAATCTTTGAACGAGTCATGGCTCGCCCTCTCTGATCGCAAAATCTTTTGCCGAGAGCGCCCCTCCTATTGCGAGGAGACGCGGTGTGGCGGTAAGCGTGCCAAGATCTCGGTTGAACCCTGCCGCACGTGTAACGCGGGCTTTTGGAGCGCTGGCCTCGCGAAGAGTCCACCCAATTAAAAAATGACTGCCTGATTTGTCTTGGAGCATAATCAGCATATCTCGGGGGTCGACGGTATGGACTTGTTGCTCTAGTCGGGCATCTTTGATTATCGGCAGGAGAGATTCTAAAAAAGCGACAACGGGCTTGTCGCGTCCGTCGTGAAGGGTCAGGCCGAAATGACTTTCAAGGTCGGTGGGGTCTGTGCGCGAGTCCCGCCATTCGTACCAGATTGATAAGGGAATGCCCCACAGCATATCAGAGAAGCGGGCGCGCAGGATAAAATCGGCTTGTTCCTTTGTCGTTATTTGCGCTGTGGCATAGCCCCACTCCGTATCGAGCAAGGGGGCGGAAACTTTGTTCCGTGCGAGAAGGGGGAACACCGTTTCGTAGTCCCCGAAGACCCCCTCTGGCACTTCGGCGCCATGGCGATAGGGATGAAGGCTGATGGCATCGAAACAGTGCGCTGCGGGGGAGGCCAGAAGCATGCCCAGATAATCGGGAGTAATCCCATCTCGGCTATCAGGCACGCGACCCAGTCCAGGACCAATTACGTGGGATCCGGGCGCAACGGATTTTATCAGGGCGCAAGTTTCCTGGGCGAGGGCAGCATAGGCTGCGGCATCGGCTTTGGGGGGCCAAAAGCGCGCAAGGTCAGGTTCATTCCATATTTCCCATACGATATCTTGACCGGGATAGCGCACGGCAGCCTGGGCCGCCAAACGCGCAAAAGCGGTGCGCGCTTCCGGTGTTTCCGGCGCGCGCGGTCGGCGTTTCACGCGGTCTGTGTTTTTTTTCGGGGCTTCAACCCAACCGTTATATGCAGCATGTCCGCCCAACAAGGGGATGACCATTTTCAAATTAGCGGCGCGAACGCGGGCGATCAGGGCATCAAGCTCGCGCCAATCATACACGCCCCGTTGGGGTTCAAGACCCTGCCATCCGGCAGAAAAGCGGACAAAACCAAAGCCCATTTCTTTGATCCGGCGAAGATCTGTATCGCTTACGAGACCACCTTTGATTTGAACGCCCATCCCGCCACCAACCGTTGGGGGGATCGGCCATGGCATAGCCGTGGCCGGAAGGGTGCTAAGAAAGATCAGAAAAAAAATAAGACTCAGGTTGCGTACAAGTTTGACGTAAAGATCGCGCATGCTTCGGCCCATCCGTTCGATCGAGAACAACGCGCCGTGTCGTCTGGCGGCTTCGCGCATGGCTGTTTTCTCGGCGTGTGAAAGACTCGCAAGGGCGCGCAGGCGGGCCCCAAGGGCAGAGGCAGAGAAATCGTCGGCAACCAAACCTGTTTGTCCTGGAACGACAGTTTCCTGAGTGCCCCCAACAGGCGTCGTCACGATCGGCACGCCTTCCGTCAGAGCTTCAAGAAAGGACACAGGGATTCCTTCGTAATCGCTGCTGCAACAGAGGGCATCAAAAGCAGGCATAAGGGCCCTTGCCCTGTGATTGGTGCAAAAAACAACGCGATCAGAAAGATTTGCTTGGGCAACGGCCTCCAAAGTCGCGGGAAGTAAATCGCCATTGCCGACGATAACAAGGCGCGCCAGCGGGGTTTCGGCGGCAAGTAGGGAAAAGGCCTCGACAAGTCGAAGGGGGTTCTTTTGTGCGACAAGTCGTCCCACAAAGCCGATGACGAAATCGTTTTCACCGAGACCCAGCGTTTGTCGCGCCTGTGCGCGCGAAGGTTCCTCTTCAAACGCAATCCCATTGGGCACGACGTGCAGCTTTCGCATAGAAAGACGAAGTTTTTGCACGGCGTGCTCTTTTTCCGTTTCTGACACGGGAACAATCGCCTCGCACAGATAACTCAGCGCGTACTCGGCGACCCCATAAATCCACGAAGCTCCGGGTGACATGGTGATAAAGGCGTGCGGCGTGTAAATCCGAACGGTTCGCGGAAGAAACAGACTTGCGAGGCGCATCAATCCCCCAGCCTTTGAGCTGTGGGCGTGCAGCACATCAAAAGGTCCGGCGCGTTTTAGAAGGCGCCATAAGCGCCAACCCGCCTGTAGATCGTGAAAGCCAACCGCGCGTTGCATTGGCAGAGGAATGAACTTGACAGAGGGGAGTGCCGCGACTTCTTGAAAAAAGGCGTCATCTGCTCGAAGAGGAGAATATATGAAAGTCACGTCGTCACCCTGCCCGACAAGATAGCGGGTCAGGTCAAGGGCGACTTGAACGCTTCCTCCGGACGAGGATTCTATAATCTGGCATACGCGCATGCACTACCGCCTTATACGCGGCATAGATTCGCAAGGCCGCGCTTCATTTGTCGATATTGCCGCAAGATGAGATAAAGCCAAAGAAAAACTTGTCCCCGCCTGGTTCGCGCCCACATATAGCTGTGGATCATGCGTCCGGTCTTGGTAAAGCGGGTTTTGTATTCTTCTTCGCCTTCCATGAAGTTCTTTTCCGTGTAACCGTGTGTTGCCGCCCATTCCATGGCCAATGCATTCAAATAGATACCGGGTGATAAGGCTTTCACCTGCGGGTCAAACGCGGAGGTATGGCCATATAGAATGCTTTTTTCGCCAACATAGAACGTTGCCGCAACGATCTTTTCGTCTTTTGTAATCCAGGCCAGAAAAAGCTGGTTCTTTTGGGCCGCCAGATGGCCGATTTCATGATAAAAGGCGTGGACATTTTCTTCGTCAAACAAACCCCGCTTTCCTCGTTCACGGACCCACATCGTTTTCCGACGGATCAGAAAATTTAACACGTCGCAAAGGCAATCTTTTCCTTCGGGACAGGCGTGTTCACAGGCGTGAAAGCAAAGGGAGGGATCTTTATCAACAAGAGCCTCGACAGACCGGATCTTGCGGCGAACTCGTTTGGGCAGAACATCGTCACGAAAGGATTTATGGTTGCCCAATTGGTCAAAATAGTAGACATTTGCGCGGTCGATCCGGCGGGCATGTTGAGAAAGGTGCGCTTCTTCTGCCGTTCCAACATGAAGATTTTTAATGTCAGCGACGTCATAGGCATCGCAGGCCAAAACCGCATCCCACAACAGGGGGGCGTAGGGGGGCGCCTCAATCAAAAAATTCCGGTAGTAATAAGCCTCATGGCCCAGCAAGCGCAAAACGCGCACACCCAGCTTTTTGCGGATAGAAAAGGGAATAAGGCCAACTAGGCGGTCTTCTTCATATAAGCAAGCAACGAGCAGCTTGGCCCCGGCAGGCTTACCAATGATGCGCCACCACGCCATGGCCCAGTCATAATCGGTAAAGGGGGCAAGACCAGTTGTTGCCTGAAGAGCTCTCCACGACCCGGCAAGCGCCGAGATGTCCGTTTCCTCGGTATAAATTCGGCTTGTTGGATTCATAAACGTGCCGCACTGAAAAAGAAACCCAAAAACCTATCGGCAGTTGCCATCAATAGGCGCCCGTTTTCTTTAACAAAACAGGGAAGGTTTTGCAGATAATAGCAAGGTCGTGCCATAGCGACCAGTTCCGGACATACCAACTATCCATATGGACACGGCGGTCAAAACTGACATCGCTGCGACCGCTGACTTGCCACAGGCCAGTTAGGCCTGGGCGTACGCGGTAGTACAGGGTGACGTCCTCTTCATAACGTAAGGTTTCTTCATGAACCACGGGGCGAGGACCCACGAGACTCATGTCGCCCTTAAGCACATTGATCAGTTGGGGCAATTCGTCAAGACTCCATTTGCGCATAAAAGCGCCGATGCGAGTCACGCGCGGGTCATGGCGCAATTTTTGGGTAGCCATCCATTCTTTGCGCGCGTGTTCGTCGCGAGCCAGAAGCTCCTTGAGCATCACGTCGCTGTTCATCACCATTGAGCGAAACTTCAGGCAGCCGAACGTTTTACCCCCAAGGCCGATGCGCCCATGGCCGAACAAGGCCGGGCCACCGTCACGCCGCACCAGAACGGCAAGAGTCAGCATAACGGGCGAGAAAACAAGTAGTGCGCATGCCGAAGCGAGGATATCCATTGTGCGTTTTAAAAAACGAGGCCATGGCTGTTCAAGGTTGCTGGCTGGGGTCATCAGCATGACATCGTGATTAAAGAAATATTGGGGTGACATGCCTAAAACAGGCAAGTGTCGCAGAGGAGGCGAAATAGAGAAGGGGATTCCTGAACGTGACAGGCGCGCCAAGGAGTCTTCCGCTTGCGCAAGAGCAACACCATCCATCGCAATCACGACATAATCAGCATTAAACCGATCACACAGCTTTTCCCAGGACTGTCCAACTTGAGCAAGAATAAGGGGCAGGTTTTCAATTTGCATAACCACATTGTATCCAAGACCAGGCTCGGAACGCAGGGCCGCACGCGCATCTTCAGCTGAAGGCCCAGAACCGACCAGAAGGGCCCGGATCTGCCATAAACCGCGACGACGCAGAATCCCGCGTGTGACGGCGCGTAATACGATCATCGCGATGGCCGCAAACAACCACCCAGACACAAGCCAAAGACGCGAAAAATCTTGTTTTGACGCAAATTGGAAAAAACCGTCAATAATTACAGCCGAGCCGAAGGCTGTGATGATTTGTTGTGTGGCAAGCCAGAAAGGCTTGCGCAGGCGATAGTGTCCTTTCGTGCCAAGCCACATCAAAACGCCACCGCCGATCAGGGTGTATTGGGCAATACGCGCACCATCCATCAAGGAACCAGCAAAAACGCGATCCAAGAACAGGGCATTCGCCATAACGGTGATGGCCCATGACATCATAAGGCCCAAGACCAAAGCCGTGGCATCCGATAAAATTAACCAGCGCAAGGCCTCTGTGGGGTCACGCCGGGGCTGAGTGCGATCTGAAATGAGGCCAGCTTCAACAGAGAGAGCTTCGACTTCAGCTTTTAGGGTTGCCAGGCGACGGTGAGCTTGTTCGCGCAAATCATGCGCAACCGACGAGTCTGTCGATGCCGACGACGGCGTATATGCGTTCTTAACAGGATGAAGGGCATCACGGGGAGTCACGAGTATAACCTTTCAAGTATGGGTATTGTTACTAGGCTTTGACCGGACTGAAAACAGGTAATACAACCTTTTTGACTGGCGTTAACCAATTTTTTACATTCTAACAAAAAAACCCCTCACAAGACAGGAAAAATTACGAAAAAATTAATTGCACGCAATAGAAATGAAAGAATTTTAATAAATATAATCAGATTATAACAATAATGAAGCGGCTCATTTTTGTTCTAACATATTGGAAACGCGGCAAATATAAGCATTCAAACCCCGTTTGGGAAAAGGTTTTGGCTGAACATGGCGTTGGCGATTAAAAAACTCCGTCATCGATGCGATTTCTTTCAGAATAACTTTTTCTGTTACGAAAGTTTTGTTGTTCGGGCCAAGAAGAAAAATAAAAGGTCTTTGGGGTGAGGGGTGTTTATCTGAAATCTTTTCAATGGCTTGGTGAAGGACTGCCCAAAGGGAGCGGGTCTGCCCTGTTGGAAAAAGGATTAAGAAGGGCTTGGGGGTTGTTTCTCGTATGATTTGTCGTGAAAACGTTAAGGAAAGGAAAGCTGACAAAAGATTTGGCTCAATCCTTGACGTGTTTATGCTTGAGGTTTCGTTATGTATTGGGGTTGCACACAGCGCCTCATGCGTCGTGATTAAGTTGACAGTATGAAAGCCCCTATTATCAATCCGCGCTCCGTTTGATAGGCCGACGACAATTTGATGTGCCCCTATTTGGGTACGAAAAGGGGTCAGATTGATAAGATCTTTGTTTGTGTCTACAGCTTGGGGAAAGGAATAATTTAACATACAGATAAACCTTGCATGAGTGCGGCGCCGCCTGGGTTCAGTGCCGATGGCGCGGAGGGGGTTATTAGCGAAAAACCTATTACTTTCAAACAAAAATGACGGTTCTTGGTTGAAAGAACGCTGTTTTTCGGCATAGTGGGCCCGTTTTTAACGATCAGTGCCGGAGTTTTTGTGGCTGCTACCCTCCTTATGTCTGTTCAAAGCGCCGAAATCCGTTTCGGCGACAAGATCCTGTTTGATGATTTGTCCTTTACCATTCAGGAGCGGGACAAAATCTGCCTCGTTGGCAAAAACGGGGCGGGTAAGACCACGCTTATGAACATTATCACCGGCACACGGGAGCTGGATGGGGGTCTGCGCTGGCAGCTTCAGGGCATCACGGTCGGTTATCTGCAGCAAGAAATTCAAATCATTCCGGGCCAAACGGTTTACGAGTTTGTGTTTGCCGAACTTAAACCCGAAAATCAAAACGACGCGAACGCCTATAAAATCGAACGCATTGTCGAGCCCCTTCATTTGAACGTTCAAGATCGGATGGAGGATTTATCGGGTGGGCAAGTCCGGCGCGCTGCGCTTGCGCGTGCCCTTGTCGAAGAGCCGGATGTGCTGCTGCTCGACGAGCCGACAAACCATCTGGACCTCGATGTTATCGAATGGCTTGAGGGCTATATCAAAAGCTATCGCGGCGCCGTGGTGTGTGTGAGCCATGATAAGATGTTTCTTAAAAACATTTCTGACCGTGTCTTTTGGCTTGATCGTGGGCGGTTGCGTGTGTGCCCCAAGGGCTTTGGGTTCTTCGATGAATGGTCGATGATGATTTTGGAGCAAGAGGCGCGTGAGCTGCATAACCGCCAGAAATTGCTTGAGCAGGAAGTGGACTGGGCCAGTCGTGGCGTGCCCGCGCGGCGCAAACGCAACGTGCGCCGTCTTGAGTTGATGAAGAAAGAGCGTGAGAAGCTGCGTTCTGACAAAAACGCGCTCAAGCGCATGATGGCGCGGATCGTGTTCACGCCCCTCGAACAGGAAGAGGCGTCTTCACGCATTTTGTGCGAGTTTTACAATGTTTGTAAGCGGTTCGACGGCCCCGAAGGCGATGCGCAAAACGGCAAGGTCATTTTGGACAAATTTCACCTGCGCATTCTGCGGGGGGACCGGATCGGCATTGTTGGGGCTAATGGCTCAGGAAAGACGACATTCCTGCGTCTTTTGATTGGCGAGCTTGCGCCCGATATGGGCAAGATTAAACGTGCAAAAGATATGGAGCTTGCCTATTTCGATCAAAAACGAAAAGCCCTTAA
Organism: uncultured Rhodospirillaceae bacterium; assembly: GCA_964482525.1. Taxonomy (GTDB): domain Bacteria; phylum Pseudomonadota; class Alphaproteobacteria; order UBA9219; family UBA9219; genus UBA8914. Next base: position 23,873 of record CAYZXV010000002.1, read on the forward strand.
ACCCAAGGAGTCGGTCCAGCGGAATCTCATCCCCTCTGGCAGCGATTATATCGATGTGATGGGGAAAACGCGGCATGTCTGCGGTTATCTCAAAGATTTCATGTTTGATCCGAAGATTGTGGGACAGCCTGTTTCAACCCTTTCGGGTGGACAGAAAAATCGCTTGATGCTCGCCAAGACGCTTGCCAATCCGGGTAATGTTTTGATCCTTGACGAGCCGACGAATGATCTCGACATGGATACGCTCGATATGCTCGAGGAAATGCTTGCGACGTATCAGGGCACGCTTATTCTTGTCAGCCATGATCGCGATTTTCTGGATCAAACCGTAACAAAAATCCTCGCCTTTGAGGGTGATGGCGAGGTGCAGGGGCATATCGGCGGGTACCAAGATTATTTG
>CAYZXV010000003.1:0-16947 GCA_964482525.1 uncultured Rhodospirillaceae bacterium
GGCTTCAGACGTTTTTCTTGCCCTTGCCGCTTACCGTGGGTTGGCTGCCGCGTGCGATTATCCGTTGCATCTTGGCATTACTGAAGCAGGTGGATTACGTACCGGCACAGTAAAGAGCGCGATGGGGCTTGGAATTTTGCTTAACGAAGGGATTGGGGATACTATACGCGTATCGCTTTCTGCTGAACCAGAAGAAGAAGTCAGGGTAGGTTTTGAAATACTCAAATCACTTGGGTTGCGTTCACGCGGTGTCACGGTCGTTTCTTGTCCGACATGCGCCCGCAAACGTTATGACGTCATTAAAACGGTCCAGATTCTTGAGGAGCGATTGGCTCATATCACAACGCCTTTGACGGTTTCTGTGATCGGTTGCGTTGTGAACGGGCCGGGAGAAGCTATGCATACAGATATTGGGATTACCGGCGGAGGGAATAACACACACCAAATCTATATCAAAGGTGTTGCTGACCATCGACTCAAAGACGGAGACATTGTGGAACACCTTGTCGGACTTGTCGAGAAGCGCGTAGGCGAGATTGAGGCAGAAAAAGCGGCCAAGAAATAGACTTGATGTGTCAACCTATCCTTTTGGGGCCGCTGGAGGTTGATCGAGGAAGAATTGATTCGCGAATTGTGTCGCAAGCTTATCGATCAGTTCATCGACTTCTTTTTGGTGCGTCGTGGGCAGCGAGCTGATCATCGATCCCCCCTTCCAGTAAAGCAAGAACACATCTCGCGGATATTGGTTTTCTGCAAGTTGAATGGCGTTTCTTGTTTGCACCGAGAACGAAACCCACGACACGCAAACATTATCTCGCGGTTGGAGCGATACAACGTCGGGCAAAAGCTCAACAGTTAACGCGGAGTCTTTGTTGGGCGGGGTTCCTACGACAGAAAGGCCGGGGAGCCCGTTTGCCTTCAGGGCTTGAACGATTTTCTCAGAAAGAAGACGGCTTGACAGGTTGCATTTTCCGGAAATGACGTCATTTCCCATGCGTGCGTGGTGGACCACTATACCCTGAACCCCTGTAAGAGACGGGATAACATCACCTGCCACAGAGGGGGGGGCGTAAAAAAGAGCCAGCAGCAAAGTGGTTGCCCCTAAGAGGCTCTGTTTATTCACGTTCATCACGGTAGGTGCGCTCCATTCTTTCATGACGTTCCTGGGCTTCAACGGTAAGGGTTGCAACAGGGCGGGCCTCCAGCCTTTTAACGCCAATGGGATCCCCTGTTTCTTCGCAATAACCATAGTCGTTGTTGCGGATCCGTTCCAGGGCTTCGTCGATTTTTGTGATTAGCTTGCGTTGCCGATCGCGAGCTCTCAGTTCCAACGCAACATCCGTTTCTGCGCTTGCACGGTCGGCGATGTCGGCTTCACGTAGACCGCCTTCATCCTGGAGTTCTTGAAGGGTTGAGTTTGCGTCTTGAAGTATGGCCTCTTTCCAGGAAATAAGCTTCTGTCGGAAATATTCCAACATCACTGGGTTCATATATGGCTCTTTTTCCGTAGGCTTGTAATTTGAAGGCACCGTAACCATTGAGTTCTATCTCCCTTTCGATTCGAAAATAGGGGCCTGATTTCAGGCGCGGGTGAATTTGGCTAATTCTACTTGGGCGCGCAAGTCGATTTCATCAAGAATCTGCCGAAGACGAAGATCATCAATTTCTGATCGTTTGTTGTTTATCGTTTGGGCCAGGTTCTGAAGTTTTTCTTTTGAAATCTGGCCGGTTAGCAGATCCAAACGCAAATCGTCCAGTTTATTTAAAAGGTCTTCTGCCCGGAGTTTCCCTTTTGCGGCACGATCCAGGGCGTCATCGACTTCTTGAATATCTAAAACCCCAGTGATCGATCCAATGGCCCCGGTTCCGGCGGCGCCGGAAACTTCGTCTGATTCGTGCAAATGTTCAGAAAAAGCCGAACTGTTGGTACGACTCGTCTTTGCCGTTTTGCGTACGGGTGTTGTTGGGGATAGGGGGCGAGGACCGTCGATTCGATTGATCATGCTTTATCCTATCACAGCTTTCTGGTTCTACATGGCGGCAAAAGGTGCCGCCCATTGACGCTACCCTAAGGCTGGATGAGTGTTTGTTCCAGGAGGCATTATAGTTTTGTCCTGGCCAAGGGAAACAGATAATAACACATAATTATCAATTAGATAAATAAAAAAATAATTAACCCCCCTAACTGGCACAGCGTTTGCGTCTGTCTTTTCGAGCTTGGGGGGGGTTGATGATCTTTGTATGTGAACTTATCTGTAGAAAAACGGCGGTGATATGCCGGTGGGGCAAAGTGCTTGGCCTGGCGTTCCTTTTTTTTGTTTTTGTAGGGTCCTATCCTGTTGCAAGAGCGGAATCGCGACTTAAAGACGTTGTAGATTTTGAAGGTGTTCGTGACAACATGCTCATCGGATATGGGCTGGTGGTCGGTTTGAATGGAACGGGGGATAGTCTCACCAACTCCCCTTTCACTGAAACGAGTTTGGTTGGCATGCTTGAACGTCTTGGTGTGAATACACGGGGCACGAGCATGAAAACAAAAAACGTTGCAGCAGTGATGGTTACGGCGACATTGCCTCCATTTTCTGCGCAGGGATCGCGGGTTGATGTTGTGGTTTCTACCCTTGGTGATGCAAAAAGTCTTGCGGGAGGAACTCTTCTGGTTACACCGCTGCTTGGTGCAGATGGTGAAGTTTATGCCGTAGCGCAAGGCGCGCTGGCTGTTGGCGGGTTTACAGCCGAAGGGCAAGGCACTTCAGTCACAAAAGGTGTGCCGACTTCTGGACGCATTGCAAATGGGGCGATCGTTGAGCGTGAAATCCCGTTCCGTCTGGCAGATCTTGGAGCCATGCGGTTATCCCTACGCAACCCAGATTTCACAACGGCGAATCGTGTTGCCAAGGCCATTAACAAAGGACTTCGTGGTGAATTTGCAGCGGCCGTAGATGCTGCGACTGTTCGTGTGTTAGTTCCGGATGCGCGACGACATGATGTGGTGGGCTTGATGACTGATATCGAGCAGATGACGGTATCCCCGGACCAGGTGGCTAAAGTTGTTATTGATGAGCAGTCTGGGGTGATTGTGATGGGCGAGCATGTGCGGATAAACACGGTTGCGATTGCGCAAGGAAACTTGACTATTCGTATTACGGAAACGCCACAAGTCTCTCAACCAGCACCTTTGTCGGAGGGCGGCACAACCACTGTCGTGCCCCGTAGTGAAGTCGAGGTGGATGAAGAAGAAACCAAAAAAATGGGTGTTTTCAGTTCAGGGGTAAGCCTTCAAGAAATGGTTCAAAGTCTTAATGCTCTTGGTATTGGGCCGCGCGACATGATCACGATTTTGCAATCAATCAAGGCAGCTGGAGCTCTGCAGGCTGATTTGGAGGTTATCTAATGCACGGAATAACTTCAACAGCCATTGGTGTTGGCTCCACGCTCGGTTTCAGCGGGGCCCTGTCAAAGGGTGTCGCAAACCAAGAAAAAATAAAGAATGTGGCAGAAGAATTTGAGGCTGTATTTATGGGCCAGATGCTCAAACCTATGTGGGAGGGTCTCGAAACGAATGAGCTGTTTGGCGGCGGACCCGGTGAGGACGTGATGAAAGATCTTTTGGTTCAGGAATATGGGAAGGCGATGGTGAAAAGCGATGGTGGGCGTTTGTCTTCGACTATCGTTGAAGCCATGATCAGAATGCAAGAAGTGGCTGATTATAACGGTAAGAGCGGAGGGGCGCATGGATAAGGATAAAAACGGGACGGACCCAGAAAAGATTGCTGTTGGATTGCTAAACTTAATGACGGCGCTCAGTGGCGTAATGGACTCTGAAGTGGAAGTTCTGCGGCGGCAAGACTATGCTTGCCTTAATGGATTGCGACAAGAAAAAGCAAAACTTGTCCGTGATTATCAGTTAAGCATGGGGGTGCTGTCAGAACACCCCGAACTGTTAAAGGGAACAAGCCCAGAGACAAAAGAGACATTACGTCAGGAAGGCCTGCGGTTAAAAATTGCATCGAGTCGCAACGCAGAAGGGCTTAATGCTGCTATTACGGCTACGCAGTCGCTTATTCATACTGTGATTGATGCCGCTCGTGGTCAGATTATGAAGCAAGAGGGTTATGAGGACCCACGCAAGAATCCCCTTATGCTCGGTAGCTATAGCCCCATGTGCAGCCCTGTGGCTGTCGATCGAACTGCATAATCATTTATCAAACGGAGGTTTCTACTATGGCTCAGGTCACAGAAACAAGAACAACATCTGCGGGGGAGAAGGCGCTTGCCGGATTTTTATCTTCGATAAAAAGTGGGGCAACAGGAGATAGTTTGTTCGCATCGCTTTTGGCCCAAACAGAAGCTTCCTGGCCTCAGGTTGAAGTAAACCAGCCATCAATGGCCCCGGCTCAAGACAAGCCGGTTGAAAACAATAAGAGCGAAGACGATGCCGCTGCTCAAAATGTAAAAGATGCAGAAGAAAAGAGCGCAAGAAATGATGGTGCGGCTTCCGAAGGCCGGAGGGCTTCTAAAAATGAGTCAGAAAGAGCACAGGGAGAGTCCAAAGATTTTTTGAAGAAAATTCAAGAGACAGCGTTAGAAAGCGGCGCAATTCTTGAAGTTCAAGATGAAGACGTAGAAGCGGAGGAGCTGGTTGATACGCAAATAGATTTTATGACAGCAGAAGAAGATGAGGCTGGCAATGAGGTTGACGAAAGCATTATCGGCTTACCTCTCCCTTTGGATGGTCAAGATTTGCCCGTGAAAGGCGAAAGAAAAAGCAGCGAAATACTTGCCGAGAAGAGAGACGGCGAAGAGACGATGGCCAATCTTCTGATGGTGACGAAAGAGGTAGAGAGCCATTTAAAAGCCCTGGAGAAGATTCCGGACATCAAACCCGAAGTGACAGTAAATCAAGAGTTAAAGGGATTAAATGAAGAGAAAAAGGCTGCTCTTGAATCTGCACTTTCTGGGATTGCGGAGGAAATGAGAACATTAAAAGACTCTCACCATATAGACTCAGAGCCTGAGGCAAGCAAAGAACAAAAGCTAACGCAGAGTCTCTCGGAAGGGGAGGAAGGGCCTGAAAGTCTTTGGCTCAAAACAGTACAGTCTACGAAAGCCGAATCTATGGGGCAGGGCGAACAACAGCAATCCCTTGCTACGGAAAAAACAGAAGCAGATAACGTTAAACCGATAAACCAGAACGCGCGGCCATTTTTCAGCATGTCGGCGCAGCCTGGCACACTTGCTTCGGCGATTGGAAGCGATGTTTCTGCGCTTAAAGGAACAGAGGGAGCAAGCAAAACAACAATATCGAACATGGTTTCAGCTTTTGACGCACTTAAGCCATCCGGTTCCTATAATGTAGCCGGCGAACTGTCTGCATCACGCACAACAAAAGGTGGGATGGCAGGTCTCCCTCACGCAATTGAGCAAGTCGCGGTGAAGTTACACAAAGCGGTCAAGGAGGGGATACAGGAGATCACGATCCAGCTTCGTCCTGCAGAACTGGGCCGTATCGACATTAAGCTTGAGTTTGGCGCGGACAAAACGGTAACAGGCACCGTCTTGGTTGATAACCAGGCGACATTGGCGCTATTGCAGAAAGATGCCGACGTTTTGCAGCGTGCTTTACAAGAGGCCGGGTTGCAAGCCGACGCTGGGTGTATGGAATTTTCACTTCGTGATGAAGGCGATTATGCCAGTGCCTTTTCACAGGGTCAGAAAAAAGGCACTCCTTTCGAAGAGTGGGGTGGTGATAATGAGCCGTCGGTTGATGATGGGGTAACGTTGGACGACATGCTTTCTGAGGCGGGAGAGGTTCATTATATCACGCCTGGCCGAGTTAACATTCAAGTGTAGGGAAGGATAAGGTGATGGCCGTTTCAACCGTTGAGAACAGCGCAATCTTAAATGACTACATTGCAACGCAAAAGGCGGCAAGTGAAGCCGCCGCCGCAGCAACAAGCGCCTCAAAAAGTACGCTTGTCGGAAATTATGATACCTTTTTAAAAATTCTTACCGCGCAGCTCCAAAACCAAGATCCGACAGCGCCAATGGATGCAAGCGAGTTTACACAACAACTTGTTCAATACGCGTCAGTCGAGCAGCAGATCTCAACTAACGACAAGTTAGACAGTGTCTTAACAGCATTAAACTCAAATGGTGTCACGCCGTTGTTGAGTTATGTGGGGCGCTATGCAGAGGCTGAAGCAGACGGTAAGCTTACGGTGCAGAATGGTACATCAATGTTGGCTTATAACCTTCCTGCACAGGCCTCAAGCGTACAAATATCTGTACAAGACAGTTCAGGAAGTGTTGTCGCAAAAATTAGCGGGACGACTTCTTCCGGGATGAACCGCGTGGCCTGGGATGGGACCTTGGATTCCGGCCAGACGGCAGCAGATGGAACGTATAAGTTTGTTCTGACAGCTAAGAATGCTTCAGGAGAGACTATGGCTGTTGATGATGTGCGTGTCATCGGTCTTGTAACGGGTATTGAAACAGATGGTGATGGCAAGGTAACGCTTAAGTTTGGAGATCTCGCAGTTGAGGATACCGCTATAAAATCCGTGTTCGCTTCTGTTGGTACGGCAGATTCAGGTTCCAGCACATCTGGGACCGAAGAAGAAAATGCGTCTAGCTAAAAAACCTATTCGGTTTTTGTGCTTTTAGGTGACGTAGGGTCAAGCGCGGCGAGCAATGTTCGCCAGGCGAGTGTGGCACACTTAACTCTGACTGGGTATTTGTTAACGCCCGAGAGTGCCGTTAAACGAAGTAAATCATCTTCGTTGAACTGAGCGGCCATCTCTTCGCTTGGTTGGCTGCCTTTACACATTTCTTCGAAGACAAGCCAAAGCGCCTTAGCGTCCTCGATTGTTTTTCCCTTAAGTATTTCCGTCATCATAGAGGCGGAAGCTGTAGAAATAGCGCAACCTTCTCCCTGAAAAGATGCCTGTGCAATGCGGCGGCTGGCATCAAGTTTCAAGGATAGGATGATCTTGTCGCCACACAAAGGATTGTGTCCCACCGCTTCATGATCTGGGTTTTCGAGGGCCTGAAAGTTACGAGGTGCTCTCCCATGATCCAGGATTAGATCCTGGTACAGATCACGAAGAGAATCGTCTTCTTCACTCATTTGAAAAGGCTCCGTACTTTATTCAGACCGTAGACCAAAGCATCAATATCGCTCTTCGTATTGTAGATGGCCAGTGAAGCTCGGACTGTTGCCGTTAGGCCAAGGGCCTGCATGGCGGGTTGTGCACAGTGGTGTCCAGCGCGAACAGCAACCCCCTCACTGTCAAGAATTGTACCAATGTCGTGGGGGTGAACGCCTTCCATGACAAAAGAAAGAATGCCACATTTGTTAGGGGCGGTTCCAATCAACCGAATATCTGGCAGCGATGAAAGTTTCTCCATTGCATATGACAAAAGAGCCCCTTCGTGGTTTGCAATCGAAGGCATGCCAATTGTCTTAATGTAATCCAACGCTGCAGATAGTCCAACTACTTCTGCAATGGGAGGGGTTCCGGCTTCAAAACGCATGGGGGGTTCTTGGAAGTGGGTGGCTTCGAATGAAACGCTTTCAATCATGTCGCCCCCGCCTTGATAAGGCGGCATAGAGTCAAGAAAGGGTTTCTTGCCGTATAAAACACCGATACCCGTTGGACCGTATAGCTTATGACCAGAAAAAACATAAAAGTCTGCATCAAGTGCCTGAACATCCACTGTTAAATGGGTAATGGCTTGTGCGCCGTCCAAGAGAACGGGGATGCCTCGCCTGTGAGCTTCGTCAATAATGTCTTTTACAGGAAGAATTGTCCCAAACGCGTTCGAAACATGTGCAATGGACACAAGTTTTGTTTTTGCGTTCATGCGTTCAATCACGCGGTCAAGCAAAACATCGCCATTTGATTCAATTGGAACGACGGATAAGACAATGCCGATTTGATCACGTAGAATTTGCCAGGGAACGATATTGGCGTGATGTTCGAGTTGGGTCAGCAAGACTTCATCACCAACGTTGAGGTGAGCACGTCCCCAGCTTCCTGCTACGAGGTTTATGGCATCTGTTGCGCCACGGGTGAAGACGATTTCTTCAGCGTGTTTGGCATTGATGAACTGACAGATTTTTTCTCGTCCATGATCATAAAGCGCCGTTGCTCGTTGAGACAGCGTATGAACTCCGCGGTGAATATTCGCGTAATCCATTTGGTAGAAGTGTGTCATAGCATCAATAACGCTTTGCGGTTTCTGGGCGCTGGCCCCGCTGTCTAAATAAGCAAGGGTGTGGCCGTTAACCGTTTGTGAAAGAATTGGGAAATCTTTTCTTACGTCGAAAGCCATCTTTCGACCTCCTTTTTTAAAGCTAGAGCAAGATCGGGCGAGGGCAGTTGGTCAATAAAGTCACCAGCAAAGGCTTCAATAAGCAGTTGTCTTGCGGCTTGCTCTTCTATGCCACGAGAGCGAAGATAGAATAAAGCTTTTTCGTCCAGATCTCCAATGGCAGTTCCGTGGGAGCACTTCACATCATCAGCTAGAATTTCAAGTTCAGGCTTCGCGTTCATTTCGGCTTTTTCCGAAAGGAGAAGGGCCTGACACAGTTGATAGGCATCTGTCTTTTGCGCATCTTTATGAACGGAAATTTTCCCTTGATAAACTCCACGAGCCTTATCATCAAGCACCGCCTTGCATAACTGACGGCTCGTCGTGTTCGGGGACTTATGATGAACACAGGTTGTGAGGTCAGCACCTTCGGTCTTTTTAAGTAGCATTAAGCCGTGTAGGCGCGTTTCGGCAAGGGCTCCATCGAGAAACAGGTTTGTTTCGCACCGATTGAGGTGCCCACAAGCGGCAAAAAGAGAAAAATGATCATAAAATGCGCCTTGGCCAACCGTAACGCTGGTTTGCGCCATATGGGTATGACCAAAACCACTTGGCCCAACGACCTTTCCATGAATGAATTTTGATTGAGGAGCAAGTGTGATTTTTGTCTTGATGTGACGCAGTGCCATAGGCTCGGCGCCGCCTATATGGCGTTCAAGGAGCGTAAGTCGACTGTTTTCTCCAAGGGTTATTTCAAAGCAAATCGTTGCTTCGTTTTGTTCACTTGATGAAGTCGTAAGAAAAAGAACTTCCAGAGGATCAATGGCAAGGCACGTTTGTTTCTCAAGGCTCAGGCGAAGACGGTTTGAAGAGCCATTCCTTCCCGGCTCATAAGAGAGGTGTGTTTTGGGCAGAGCTTCGCAGGAGGAGAGGCTAGGATTATAAGCGCCGTCCAGAATAACGAGCCTCCGCTGTGCCAGTAGCGGGGGAAGGGTGTTGAGACAAGAAGGGGGGGGTGGGGCATTTAAGAATAGGCCCGTTAGAGGAACAAGGCTGGTATAATGCCATGTTTCAGGATTTCTTAGGCTATCTTTTATAAGGGAGGAAAGACTCATGCACATGCCTTTGGCCCGAAGGCATGAGTTATAATGTTTGGGAGTTGTGTTAATTGTTCAATCATATAATCTGGGGTTGCCGCACGAAGGCGTGTCTCCGAACAAAAGCCATTTGTAATACCAACCCCCAAGAACCCATAATGATGGGCAATTTCGATCTCTTCGGGGGAATCTCCGACGACCATACCTGTTTCTATGCCATGTGCGTCAATAAAGGCTTTAAGTCGTGTGCCTTTGTCGGCTTTGTGCATTAATGTCCGGTATTCATCTGGATCATTTGCCAATACGTCTTTAAAAAAGGAGGCGATGCCGAGACGGTCAACTTGTGTGCTGATGCTTGGCGTGTTGTGATTGCTCAAGATTGCAGAAACATGGCCGCGTTGGTTGATTGTTTGAAGAAGAGGGAGGCCCCCCTCTCGAAGGGATATGGTATCGACGCGAGTTTCGTAATAATCTCCCCAAGCTGTGAAAACGGTTTCAGTCTCTTCTTCAACTCGCTTTGGGTCGCATCCCAGACGCACATAGAAAGACTTCAGCGGGAGAGCGTATTCTTGCTGAAAGGTGGGGAGTGAAATAGGGCGTCCCCCGAGTTGTTGTACAACGTGATTTGTGGCTTCACAGCACAAGGCCGTGTCATCAAATAGTGTTCCATTCCAATCAAAAATAACAGCACACTTGGCCGGGCTCATTTTTGCCCTCCCCTCAAACCGTAGCCTTTTTCTTCAAGTTCTCTGGCTAGTTCAGGCCCACCAGAGCGTTCGATGCTTCCGTTTGCAAGAACATGAACGCGGTCAGGTTGGATATAATCTAACAAGCGCTGGTAATGAGTGATAATAAGCATGCTTCGTTCTTTACCCCGCATGGCGTTTACTCCATCCGCGACGATTCGAAGCGAATCGATATCAAGGCCGCTATCTGTTTCGTCAAGGAGGCAAAGGCGAGGTTCAAGGACGGCCATTTGAAGAACTTCGTTTCGTTTTTTCTCGCCACCTGAGAAGCCTACGTTAACGGGTCGCTTAAGCATGTCCTCGGCAAGGCCTATTTTTTTAGCCTTCTCGCGCAGCTGTTTTTGTATTTGCATCGCGTCAAGCTCTGGCTCGCCACGTGCGCGGCGTGTTGCGTTTAAGGCGGTTTTTAGGAAGGTCATGTTTGTAACGCCAGGAATCTCAACCGGATATTGAAATGCTAGGAAAACACCTGAGGTCGCTCGATCTTCCGGTTTCATAGAAAGAAGGTCTTTTCCATCAAAAAGGGCGGTGCCACCTGTGACTTGATACCCGGGAGCCCCCGCCAGAACGTGCGATAATGTTGATTTACCTGCCCCATTGGGGCCCATAATCGCATGGACTTCGCCAAGGGGAAGGTGCAGGGACAGCCCATTAAGGATGGTTTTACCATCAATCTCCGCATAAAGATCTGTTATGGTCAGCATGATAGGTCCTAAGTTTCTAACCGCATAATGATTCAAGAGGCCAGCGCGGACGACACCTCGTGTCAAAGGGGCTTGTTTGTCCAAGAGTAAGTCGTTCTGCACCCGCCCACGCGATCATAACACCGTTATCGGTACACAGTTCTGGTGGAGGGGCTAGAAAAGGCACTTTGCGGGAATTGGCGAGTTCTGTCAAACGGGAGCGAAGGGCTTTGTTCGCGGCCACACCACCACCGACCACAAGAGCTTGTATGCGGGTATTGTTAATAATATCAAAGGCTTTTGTCGTTCTGTTGACTAGAATGTCCCCAATTGTTTTTTGAAGAGAGGCCGCTATGTCTGAAATAAATGAAGGGGAGCGTTCATCAGGGGCTCTTTTCATAATTTCATGACGAACAGCCGTTTTTAAACCAGAAAAAGAAAAATCACACCCAGTCCGTGATGAATCGCCGCACAGTGGTCTGGGGAGGGTAAAGGCACAGGGGTTCCCCAAGGCGGCGACTTGTTCGATTAAGGGGCCGCCCGGATAGCCCAACCCAAGAATTTTTGCACTTTTATCAAAACATTCTCCTACGGCATCATCCAAGGTGGTGCCGAGTTGCCGATAACATCCCAACCCCTCGACAAGCACGATTTGACAGTGCCCACCAGACATAAGGAGGAGAAGGTAGGGGAAGCCAACATCGTAAGACAGCCGAACAGTGAGGGCATGCGCCTCTAAATGATTGATGGCGATGAATGGTTTTTCTTGAACAACGGCAAGGGCTTTGCCTGTCATGGCCCCAACCATTACACCGCCAATGAGGCCGGGGCCACAGGTGGCGGCAAAGCCGTCTATGCGGTTCAAAGGGATGCCTGCTTGTTTTAAGGCGTCAGTTAGAAGGTCTTCGATGCGGTCTAAATGGGCGCGCGCGGCTATTTCAGGTACCACACCGCCATATGGTTTATGTGCCTCAATTTGAGTTGCCAAGGCGTGGGCGCACAGCCGTGCCCCTGTTGGGGCATCTGGGTCGACAATGCCAATTGCCGTTTCATCACAACTGGTTTCTATTCCTAAAACAAGCACGTTTAAAACCTCATAAGGGATGGCAACACCATATCTCGTCAGTGCATTCTGTCAACAAAAGGCAAAAGAAACTCCTATAATTAACTTGTTTTTGGCAAGACTCCCCGCTTATATCACGGAAAGAAACCGGAGGGACTGTGATGGAAACATGGTTAAACGCTGCAATTATGGGGCTTGTTGAGGGAATTACAGAATTTCTCCCCGTATCATCGACGGGGCACTTGCTATTGATGAATGAAATACTGGCGTTTAATGGTCCCCAAGGAAATGTCTTTGAAATCGTAATTCAGCTTGGTGCGATCTTGGCGGTAATGGTTGTTTATTTTGCCCGGTTGTGGCGGGTGGCTGTCACTGTCCCAACCAGCGAAGAGTCGCGGCAATTTGTGTCTGTCGTTGTTTTGGCTTTTCTGCCCGCTATGGTAGTTGGTTATTTTGCCCATGATTTTATCAAAGCCGTTTTGTTTAACCCAATGGTTGTTGCCGTTTCTCTTATTGTCGGGGGAGTTGCCATTCTTTGGATCGAAAAAAGAACGCCAGCGCCACGGGTAACGCGGATCGAAGCAATGTCCTGGAAAACGGCACTGTGGATTGGTGTTGCCCAATGTCTCGCGATGGTCCCAGGCATTTCTCGGTCAGGGGCGACGATTATGGGGTCTTTATTGTTGCGAGTTGAACGACGTGTCGCGGCAGAGTTTTCTTTTTTTCTGGCGATTCCGACAATGGTTGCAGCTACGGCTTACGATATTTACAAAAATTTGGATCATTTATCTGTGGATGATGGGATGACCATCGCCGTCGGATTTACTGTGGCGTTTATTTCTGCGTTGGTTGTTGTTCGTGGGTTTGTTGATTTTGTCGGTCAACACGGGTTTGCGCCCTTTGCATGGTACCGTATTATTGTTGGTTGTGTGGCGCTTTTCCTTCTTATTTGATTTGTGGCAGCTGATCGCGTTTTGACAAAGCCGTTGTAATTTCCTTGGCTTTTTCGGCATCCATTTCGGCAAGAATGGCGGCTGTGCGTGCGGGTTTCATTTTCTGTATGACGCCCAAAAGAATAGGCATCTCAAGCGCCTCAAAGATCTTTGCGGCTTCTTTGGGCTTCATGATCTCGTAAACTTTGACAAGGTTCTCAAGCTGTTCTTGTTGGGCTGTGTTGGCTTGACCCAGCAGGGTCTCAAGCTGTTTTCGTAATACACCCATCTCCTTTATTTTTTGATCGACTCTTTGTTCCGCTACCCCGACTAGGGTTTCGCGCGCATCAAGCTCTTGGGCGCGCTTATCTAACTGCTCTCGTCGTCCGGCGAGAAGTTTATAAAGATCACTTTCCGCGGTGCTTTTTTTCTCTGCGGGTGGAGGAGAGGACGGCTTAACTGCTTCTTTTGTGGTTGAAGATGGTGGGGCAGGGGCGGGCGCCGGTTCTTTGGTTTCCTGTGCTTTGTCTTTATCTTTTTCTGTGGGAGCAGGAGCCTGTTTTTCTTCTTTCGTCTCTTTTGGTTCAGTTGCGGCGTGCACGGCCGAAACAGCTGTAAACAACCTTCCCTGGCTTAAGGTTTGCCAAAGATCTCCAACACGGAGGGTTAAAGTCATAACGCCGACTAGCATTATTAGCGGGAGGACATACCGAGGAGAAATGTTTAGGGCGTTCATGGAAGCCTTACCCTAGTTTCTTAAGAACGCGCAGGAGATCGCGTTCTGCGGCTGAAGTCGGTTTGGTCTTGTTTTCTGGCTGTTCCTTCTGTGCTTTGACGTGGGTCGCTGGAGAAGTGGATGTGGGGTGCGTTGGTTCATCAAGAGGCGGTTGAGTCCTCGTCATCTGGCTGGCCGTGCTTGCCGTTTGGGAGAGGCGGTTCGCAATTTGATCTGCGCTTTCTGATAGGAAAAGGAGTTCATCACGAAGACCTTGTCCCTTTTCGATTAGCCTTTCAAGGTCATCTCCACTTGATCGGGCAATGGCTTTTAGCCCCTGAATCCCAGCCTCAGCGCGCATGACGGAGGCGTTGAAATCAGCCACAAAACGTTCCATATCTGCCCGGCTTGCGCGCATATCTGCAAGCTGACGCGTGAGGCGCAGAGCATAAAAGAGGCCTGACCCAAGAAGGCCGATCAGGATAAGGTCTAGAAGAAAGCCAAGAATGGTCCAAATCATGTGTGCCTGCGTTACTCTTTTGGTCTGTCTGTGTTGAGTGTATTCTCTTCAACTCGGACCGCCATATTACCGTTAAGGGAACCCATGCGGCCCTTGAAAAGGGTGATATCCCCAGCGCGCAAGGAAACCAAATCTTCTGGCCGAACATTAAGCATAAGGCGTGAGCCAACCTTCCATTTCATGACTGTACCCAGGGAAACGTTGGTTTCGCCCAAAACCGCCTGCATGTTCATATCGGTCATAAGAAGCTCGTTCCCCAAGTGCGTTTCCCATATCGAATCGCGCCCAAATTTTTCACCCATGAACATTTGGAGCAAAAGCTCCCGGACGGGTTCGAGGGTTGCGTAAGGAATGAGGATCTCGATGCGGCCGCCGCGATCTTCCATGTCGATGCGCAGTTTTGCAAGCACGGCGGCGTTTGCCGGACGAGCGATAGTGGCGAATCTCGGATTTGTCTCTAACCGATCAAAACGGAAAGTCACCGGAGAAAGGGGGTCAAAGGCCCCGGACACGTCGGTAAGAATGACGCGCACAAGCCGTTCGACCAGATTGCGTTCAATAGTGGTATAGGGGCGTCCCTCGATACGCATGGCGGCGGTGCCGCGCCGACCGCCCAGAAGGACATCCACGATTGAATAAATCATGGCGCTATCGATGGTCATAAGGGCCGAGTTGTCCCATTCTTCAGCCTTGAACACGGCAAGCATGGCCGGAAGAGGGATTGAGTTCAAATAATCGCCGAATCGAACAGAGGTGATTTGGTCAAGACTGACTTCAACATTGTCTGACGTAAAATTACGCAAGCTTGTCGACATCATGCGTACGAGACGGTCAAAGACAACCTCAAGCATTGGCAGGCGCTCGTAGTTGACAAGCGCGCTGTTGATGAGGGCCATGATCCCTGAATTATCCTGCGAGGGCCCATCACCGCCGAAGCCAAGTAGAGAGTCGATTTCGTTTTGGCTCAGGACCCGGGCTGCGCCCCCTTCGATGCCGCCGCCGGAATCATCTGCCATGGCCGCCCATTCGGCGGCCTGACGTTCTTCCTCGCTCATTTCTGACGTGGGGGTTTCATCGGTCATGGGATTAATGCGACAATGTAGGCGATAACAGGGTTGCGTTCATGGGAGCATAGGCGAAAACGAAAAGAAAGTCACCCATTTGGATTATTGAACCAAAAGTTCTTGGAACAAAACATCGCGGACACGAATGGGATGAATAACCTCGGTTACCCGAAGGAGCAATTCTTCCCGGAGGCGGTACAAACCCGCTGAACCTCGAAGATCTTCGACTCGCAGCTCACGTAAGTAGACTTGAAATTGGTCGACAATCCTGGGCTTCAGAGCTTCAAGCGAAGGAACATCTTTCGGGTCTGCTAGTTCAAGATTGATGGTAATTTTAAGGAAATTAGGTCGTTTTCCGTCTCCACTTAGGTTAACCAAGATGTCGCCAAGAGAGAAGAATGTAGGTGCAACATGTGGGTCTTCTTCTGTTGCTTCATCATCTTCACCCTCGCTTTTTGCTCCATGTGCCTTCGTTGGTGCGGAGTCGCCACCATGCGGGGCGCCTGCCTCTGTATTGGGATTCTCGTCTGATCCGCTATAGAAATAAATGCCAGCACCGATTGCACTACCGAGGAGAATAATGGATGCAATGGCAATAATGATGATGTGTTTTTTGGTAAGCTTTCTTTTCGGGGGGTGAAGGCCTTCTTCGCCTTCTTGCCCTTCGCTCGCTTCTCCGGGCGCAGCGGACTCGCCGCCGTCCACGTCTTTGTCTTCTGACACGGTTTTATCATCTTTCTTTTCGTCTTGAGCCACCGAATACCCCCAAAACCATATCACAAAAAAGGCTTACAAGTCTGAGTCTTTCTCAGAATTAACCTATCTATCTCCCTAAGAAGTAACCCAAAGATTATTGGTTAACAAGTCTTTCCGTCAATTAATTAACCATCATTTGATTGTGTGGAATAAACTGCCGAGGGTAGCATTTCTCAAAAACAAAAAAAGAAAGGACAATGGTAACATCATGATAACTAATGATAAAAAATTGGCACAGAGTCTGCATATGCTTTATTGTCTTAATAACCAACAACGGGAAACGAAGGTTATGCAGGGTGTAAATCTTGTCCTCTCATCTTATCAAGATTCGCTGGGTCGGGCTATGGACGTTACGGCGAACAATATCGCGAACGTCAATACGACTGGATATAAGCGGCAGGATGTAGCTTTTGATACTTATCTTGCAAGACCAGAGCCGAAATCAGTCTTTCACTTTGCTATCGATTCTGGGACTTATCGTGATGTTGCCCAAGGATCCACGGCCATGACCGGAAATCCATTGGATGTGGCTGTCCAGGGAAAGGGATACGTTCCTATCCAGACGGAACAAGGTCTTCTTTATACAAGGGCGGGCAGCTTCCAGCTCAATCTTGAGGGCGAACTCGTTACGGCGGCTGGCGATAAAGTTCTGGGGGATGGAAACCAGACCATCACATTTCCTGCCGATGCCCAGGATATCCTCATCGCACCAGATGGTACGATCACGGCAAAATCCGGGGCAGGTAGCGGCGTAACGCAGGTTGGCAAACTTGGCGTTGTTACTTTTGCTGATGAACAGGCGCTCTCGCCTGTGGGTGACAGCCTTTACACCACAGAACAGGTCCCTGAACCGGCGATTGGAAGTCGTGTTGTTCAAGGAGCGGTTGAGCAATCAAACGTGCCGGCGGTTAAGGAAATGACTCGGATGATTGAAATCTCGCGCGCGTACCAACGGGTCGCACGCCTGCTTGAGAACGAAAATGAACGCATTGGGCGCGCTATTCAACGTTTGGGCAAAGCGTCTGCTTAATAGGACAACATGAGGAGAAGTAAAC
>CAYZXV010000003.1:16957-19873 GCA_964482525.1 uncultured Rhodospirillaceae bacterium
TATGAGAGCTCTTGGCATTGGCGCAACCGGCATGCAGGCCCAACAATTAAATGTTGAGGTCATTTCGAATAACATTGCGAACATCTCTACAACGGGATTCAAGAGATCCCGTGCGGAATTTCAAGACATGCTATACGAAAACATGCGGCGTGTCGGTTCCCCGTCTTCAGACACTGGGACTCTTTTGCCATCAGGGCTTCAGGTTGGGTTAGGTGTAAAGCCTGTCGCAACTTATCGCATCCATGAGCAAGGGAATCTGGTTGTGACGAACAATCAATATGACGTTGCGATCAATGGCCGTGGTTTCTTGCAAGTTCAAATGCCTGATGGCACAACGTCCTATACCCGTGCAGGATCGCTTCAAACGAATGAATCCGGACAGATTGTTACTCCAGACGGGTTCTTGGTTTTGCCGACCATAACGGTCCCATCTAACGCACTCTCTGTGACGATCAATGCTTCTGGGCAGGTCGCGGCGACTATCGATGGACAAACCTCACAACAGGTTTTGGGGCAAATCCAGCTTGCCGCTTTTATTAACCCAACGGGCCTGGAGGCGATAGGCGATAATTTGCTTAAGGAAACGGCGGCGTCTGGGTCTCCAATCACAGGGAATCCCCAATCTGCGGGGTTTGGCAGTCTTGTTCAAGGTTCTGTTGAAAGCTCGAATGTGAATGTCGTGTCAGAGATAACGGGATTAATCACAGCGCAACGCGCCTATGAAATGAACTCACGCGTTATTAAGACGGCCGATGATATGTTGACAACTGTAAGTCAGCTGAGGTGATGAGATGAGATTTTTTTCTGCCCTTTTGATCGGTTGTCTTCTACTGGCTGCGGTGCCTGTGTGCGCGGGTGTTCCTGTGTCGTTGCGTGGTGCGCCAGAAGTTCGGTCTAACAATGTTCGATTAAGCGACGTATTTGACGGTATTCCATCCGACCTTGATCGAGACATTGCTCTCGCGCCCGAGCCGGGACGCAGTGTGACGTATGATGCGCGCGTTTTGGCGCGTCTTGCCGAGCAATACCGTCTGGTTTGGCAGCCTCAAAACGGGCAGGACATGATCACCATTGCTCGCGCGACGACGTTTGTGAAAGGGGAAGAGGTTGCTGAGAAAGTCAGAGAAAAGCTCAAGGAGTCTGGGTTTGATAATCAAAACAAATATGAGGTCTCGCTTGATAACAAAACGTTGTCAATCGCCTTTGCTGCCGAGAAGGAACCGACCTATCATTTGGATCACTTTTCCTATGACCCCCGCACAAAAAGATTCCGAACGGAGTTAAGAGTTGACGAAGGTCGAACTCCTTTGCGACAGAACATTACGGGTCGGATAAATGTGAAGCATAAGGTTCCCGTCTTGGTTCGCCGCCTTCAGTCCGGTATGGTTATTGGTGAACACGATATCGATTGGCTTGAGCTAGCAGATAACCAGATTGGCCCCGACGTGTTGGTTACGAAAGAGCGTGTGGTTGGGCAGGAGTTGACACGGGACATGTCGGAGAACATCCTGCTTCGTTCCCGTGATGTTATGCCGCCGCGACTGATTTCTCGTGGGAACTTGGTCACCTTAAAGATCCAAACGCCACTCATGCTTATCACAGCACAGGGGCGGGCTCTTGATGATGGCGCACGCGGCACGGTCATTCGTGTCAAGAACGCGCAAAGCAATCGTATAGTTGAAGGAGTTGTTGAGGATAGCGGGGTTGTGCGCGTTGGGACTGGATTGATAAAAACGGCTTTGATTGTGCCGGAGATAAGAGGCGCCGAATGATGTGTGATCTGTTAAGACGAGGCCTTCTTATCGGATTTTGCTTGGTCGTGCTTAGTGGCTGCAATACGCTCTCCCGCGTCCAAGAAATTGGAAAGCCGCCACAAATGGCTGCAGTGCAAGATCCGTCACGCATTCCTGGAACGGCACCTGTCCGAATGCCTATGCCAGCCCCGGAGATTGGGGAACGCCAACCTAATTCTCTATGGCGAACGGGTTCGAGAGCCTTTTTCCGGGATCAGCGCGCAGGGCGCGTTGGCGACATCCTAACAGTAATCATCAGCATTGACGAAAAAGCGGAGATATCAAACGAAACAAAACGTTCTCGCGACAATTCAGAAGATGCTGATATTACAAATCTGTTTGGTGTTGAGTCTCAGTTAACGAAGGTGCTTCCGGAAGCCCTTTCGCCTTCAAGCCTTGTTTCAACTGGGAGCAAACTTTCAAATACAGGTAAAGGCACAGTCGATCGCTCAGAAAAAATAAATCTCAGGGTCGCAGCAACCATTACACAGGTGTTGCCAAATGGGAATTTGGTCCTTGCGGGCCGCCAACAAGTCACGGTTAATTTTGACCTAAGAGAGCTTCTTGTAACCGGGGTTATTCGTCCAGAGGATATCAGTGCCGAAAATACGGTCAATTATGATCAAATCGCGGAGGCGCGGATTGCCTATGGTGGTCGGGGACAGATCCAGGATGTTCAGCAGCCTCGCTACGGCAGCCAGATTCTTGATGTGATTATGCCTTTCTGATCATCGGATAGCATTGCGTTTTTCTCAAGACCCCGGCATCATGCGGGCATGAAACAGACAGAATCTGCTCATCATATTGCTCTTGGTCTCGGCTCGAATCTTGGAGATCGGTTGGCAGCCTTGCGTGCAGCCAAAGAGGCTCTGCGCCCGTATGTTCAAATTATGGCTTGTTCCAGTGTTTATGAAGCTGAAAGCTCATACGCATCAGACCAGCCCCCCTTTTTGAATGCAGTTGTTTGTGGGCTGACAAACTTGGATCCGATGGGCCTTTTGTACACAGTTAAAGATATTGAGATTGCTTTGGGGCGCTTGCCAACCTTTCATTTTGGGCCTCGGGTCATTGATATTGACATATTGTTTTTTGCAGATCGCGTTCTGCGTACCCCTGAATTAGT
>CAYZXV010000004.1:0-19811 GCA_964482525.1 uncultured Rhodospirillaceae bacterium
AGGCTGAAATCGGGGCCGGCGAGATGCAGGACAAAGGAACCTACGTGGTTTTATTGCCCCGTGAGGCTAGACAACAATGACCCAAAGCGACGACCAAGATCTTTGGACGCGGTATGCGCGCCAGGTAAAAAAATTAAGTGATAAGGGTCCCAAAGAGGAGCCTGTTCAAAAAGAAGCGGAGCCGCGCGCACCAACACGTAAGGAAGATATTCAACAGAACGAAATAACCGAAAGCCGAACAGGAGAAAACAATCTCAAGACGGAAGAAAAAAAACAAACCACCTCCTGGCGGCCTTGGAAAAAAGAACCGCTGGACCCCCACATTGAAAGAAATCTTAGCCTTGGAGATGTTGTGATTGAGGCGAGATTAGATCTTCACGGAAACACAGAACAAGAGGCCTACGAACGGTTTCGCGAGTTTGTGACTGCGCAAGCGTTACGAGGACGAAGGCTGCTTCTTGTGATCACCGGACATGGCAGGATGGGGGAGTCCGTTTTACGCCAAAACCTTCCGCGATGGTGCGACGCGCCCCCGTTTGAGGCTTGGGTGCTCGCTGTGCGAACGGCGGCGGCACACCATGGCGGTGACGGGGCCTATTACGTGCTGTTAAGGAAACAAGAAAAAAGGAGAGACCAATGACCTATGACGAAAAAAACATATTCGCAAGAATCCTGCGAGGAGAAATCCCATGTCATAAGATTTATGAGGACGATTTTGCTCTTGCGTTTCATGACGTTCACCCCCAAGCGCCTGTTCACGCGCTCGTCATCCCCAAGGGAGCCTACGAAAATCATGCGGCGTTTGCCCATGAGGCAAACGAGGCGCAACAGGCAGGCTTTACTCGTGCTATTGGCCTTGTGGCACAAAAACTCGGGGTGGTTGAGAGCGGATATCGCCTGATATCAAATTGCGGCGCGAACGGCGGACAAGAAGTCCCACACTATCATGTTCATATTCTAGGGGGCGGCCCACTTGGGCGCATGATCGCGAAATAGCCGCATTCAACCAAATCAAGCGTGCGTTATGGACGCAAGCTCGCCCACAGCGTCGCTGGCCGAGAGCATAATGCGTGCGTCAAGCAAACGTCTTGTCAGGTCGCGCAGAGCGTCTTGTTGGTTTGTTTTTTGAAGCTGTTCGCCTTCGACAACAAGGGCTGCATATTCCTCTTGGTCGGCAAAGAGCCACGGCTCCTTTTTTAACCGCTCGAACCAGGCTGTAACATAATCTGGGTTTTTCCACGCGGCCGAAAAAAAGATACGTCGCATTTCATCAAGGCATGCTCTGCCGAGATCAAAAGCCTCTTCATTTTGTCCATCAATAATTTTTTGTAAGCGCGAGGCCATGGCGTCAAAGGCTTCGCGATCTTCTGGCGCAGCGCGTCCGCGCACGACACGGTTGAATGCAGCGGAGAGCTTCCCAGCGTTTCTTTGTAAGAGAGGCCCCGCATATTTTCGTGAGAGTCGAGCCATGTCTTGTCGTATAAAGCGAGCCTCTTCGGACACGCGGCGCACGGCTTCAGAATCGTCACCAGCCTCGTCCAGGATTTCTTTTTGTTCATCAAGACGTGTTTTCAAAAGAGCAATATCCGGTCCGGACATGGGGCCTATGGCGGCGACAATATCTCCCCATTCTTCTTCGGCGCGGAGCAAAACGGCCTTGGTAAAACCCGTCCCATTTTGTCCCTCGTAAGAAATTTGTCCTGCTTGCGGTGCATAAAAACGCTGCGCAGAAAGGGATGCGCCGCAAGAAGGCAGCTGAACGGACGCGTGAAGAACCCCTCCCTCGCTAATTCGCCAATCGAACAAGATTGGGTCACCAACGTGGACAATCTGACCTTTGGGGAGGTCCATGCCTTCGATGCGAAGATGGCCAACGCAAAGATTAAGATCGACGCGATCTGGATATTCGACTTGAAAAAGCTCGAATCCAATGAAGCCGGGGGCGCCTGAGCGAAGCTCCGTGCCGCTTTTGACTTGGATCTGTCCTTGCGCCGGGAGAAGGGCTCCTTTTTCCACGAGGGGCAAGAAACTGTTTTCATCTGAGTTGACGGCCTTGCGAACCTTTACGGCAATGGTTTGTGTGGCGGGGGTCGCTGCTGCTGCGACAAGGCGAGTGACGGTTAGGCGCTCGATAAAATCCTTCATCTGGGCGCCGTCTTCGTCAAGCACATGAACGTCAAACGCATTCTCGCCAACACAGGGGAGGGGGGCGTTTATTGTCAGCGTTTCCTTAAGCACCAGCAAGCCAGAATCCCATCCGGTGGTCATCAAGCGCACGTGGCGTTTTTTGGAAAGATCGGCTGCACGAATAAGGATCGCAACTTTTTCATCAGGCGTGCGCGCGGCGTAATCAAAAGAAAGGTCAGGCTCATCCTTCATCCGTGCCTGAACCCCAGCCTCTTTAGGTTGGCTTTCACCGGCCAGTAACGGGGCTGCGCCGGCATTCCATTGCCGCCCCTCGCAGTAATAGGCCGCGCCTTCGGCGACGGCAGTCATCGGATCTGCTTTAAGGTCTGCAACAATGCCGAGAGTTTCCGTAACTTGACGACGAATAAGAGGGATGCGGCTCGATCCGCCGACAAACACAATCCGATCGATATCCGCTGGCGCAAGCGCATGGTCCGCAAGCATATCGGAGATAAGATCAATGGTATTTTGGACCGGAAGGCGGATTAATTCTTCAAATTGAGCGCGGGTGATGGGCACATCAAGAAAGATCTCGGTTTCGCTCACATCCAAAAGACGGACTTCGTCATCCGAAGCAAAAATCGATGCCTCTTCAAGTGTGGACAGGTCGATCTTTGCTCGCTCGGCGGCCAGGTGCGCCAAGCGGGACAGGCGTTTGTATTGCGGATCGCGCAAAAAATTTTCGGGAAGATCAAAGTTGGCAAGAAGCCACGGACGAACAACAGAACCAACAATCATCCGATCAAAATCACGGCCGCCAAGCATGTTTACGCCGCGTTGGGCCAAAATACGGACTTCGCCCTGAACGGCCTCGACTAAAGCGGCATCAAAAGTGCCCCCGCCGAAATCATAAATGATGAACTTGCCCGAACGTTGGGCCCCCACCATTGAGGCCATGGCTGCGGCAATTGGCTCTTGGATCAGATCGACTTTGTTAAGGCCAGCTATCTGGGCCGCGCGTAAAGTGGCTTCAGATTGCATTTGGTTAAAGGCCGCCGGAACAGCGATAACCACACCATCAAACACTTCTTGACCGCTTTCAGTGATGGCCTGCCCGATCAGCTGTCGTATAATTTCGGCAGAACACTCTTCTGGCGTCATGGTAAGTCCGGCGACTTCAATGGGCGTATCGGTTCCCATCAAACGCTTGAATCCGGACGCAACATTTTCTGGCGCGATCATGGCTTGATCATAAGCCCGGCGGCCATAAAGACGGTGACCGCGCTTGTCCACATAGATGACAGAAGGTAGAACGTCACCGCCGTCAGCAGGACGAAAAACTTGTGCGGCGCCATGGTCGACGCCTGCGATTACACTGTTGGAGGTGCCAAGATCTATGCCGATATACATAGTGCTCCTATAACCGATAACGGATTAAGAAACCTTTTTCTTTTTCTTACGAAGAGGTAAAGCAAGGCGTTATGGTTAATGCAAGCTCTTGATTTTATTTACATAGAAAGAGCCCGTTTTTTCTTCACACGATGAAATTTGGCCACAGCTCTTCAAGTGTGTGGGGTTTGAGGCCTAAGGAATCTAAAGCCCGGCCCTCATTTTTTCCGACGACAAAATCAACAGGAAGAAGATCCACCTGGTCTCGGGTCCAAAGAGGATTCGAAAATCTCTCGAAAAACAAAGCCTTAATATAGGCTAACCGAAGGGGCAGGGGAACCAAAATTCTTGAACGGCCAGTTAGTTTAAGTGTAAGGGCAACGGTCTCACGGAACGAAATAACCTGAGGACCAGCCAAAGCAAGGGTTTGTCCTTCCCACAAAGGACGCTCACAGGCGGCACGGACGGCTTCAGCGACATCGCCAACAAAGACAGGCTGAAAACGCGTTTTCCCCCCACCGAAAAGCGGGATAAAGGGCATAAAACGCGAAAGGCTAGCGATCCGTTGCAACGTGTGATCGTGTGGCCCAAAAATCAAGCTAGGCCGAAAGATAACGGCGCCCGGAAAAAAAGTTCGGACGGCCGCTTCGCCAAGACCTTTTGTTCGCAGCATTTCAATTGGCGAAGTGCTATCGGCGCCGAGGATGGAAAAATGAATGAATTTTTGGACATGTTGTTCGTGGGCCAGGCGGGCCAGGCGGGCCGCGATTTCGATATGGATCATGCCGAAAGAAGCGGCTTTATGTTGCCGCGTTGAACCAATTAAGTTGATAACGATGTCTGATCCAGCAAGCGCAGCAGAAACGGCGGCATCGCTTCGTGGGGCGGAGGGAAAAAGAACCAGTCGATCCGAAGGACCCATTGCGGGAAACGCCTGCGCAGCTTCCATGGATCGAACAGGAATGCGCACTCGGTGTCCGTGGGCAAGCAACAGTTGTGTGGTCGCCTGACCGACAAAACCTGAACCACCGAAAAGTGTGATGGTTTTTGGTTTTTTCACGCGACCTCCTGTTTTTTATCCACGGGAGTACACCGGCCTGCCACGGACTGGGCAAAGGTGTCGACTTGATCCCAGGGGGTAAAGTCAATCATGGTCCGGGGGTCAGTAGGGCCGTTTGTCAAAAACATGATAAAACGGATCATAAAGCGATCCAACCACCGATAGCGTGGGTAATCCAACTTTCCGGCCCACACGGCAGCCAGAGAGGGAACGATCCGATGCTTGCGCAGCCATTTGCGGAAATAGGGGTTGGTAAGGGGGGTGTTTTTTTCTGGTTTTCTGGCGGTTAAATTAATGGAAACCATTCCCAAACGGGCTGGGTTTATGACGTCGCGATGCGCGCGCAAGAAGCGGTCAACGGCAGGGAGGTGGGAACCATAACGAATGGGCGAAATCACAAGAACGAAAGGGGCTTCTTCCAAAAGAAATAGGCTGGGCGTTGTTTCGCCCAAGTGAAGTGCAAGCACGGAAACATCAAGCGCCTCAAGTTTATTTTTGAGGCGCGCGACAACCTTTGCCGTTTGGCCATCGTGGGTCGCGTAAAGAAGTAAAAGTGGTGATTGAGTCATAAGAGCCCTTCTTTCTGGTGGGCAAGGGCATCCAAAGCGCCTTGAAGGATATAGGCTGCGGCGGCGCGGTCAACCTTTTCGGCGCGGCGGCAACGGGTCATATCGTCTTCTAGCATAAAGCGCTGGACCGCAGCGGTTGAAAATCGTTCGTCCCAAAAAACAACAGGAAGGTTGGCCAGTGGTTCTTGCCCAGATCGCAGAAGGTTCACTGCCAGCGTTCGAACCGATTGGGCCGCAGGGCCCTCCGACCCGTCTAGGGCCTTGGGCAAACCGATGACAAGGCCGCCAATGCGACGATCTTGAACAATTTTTGCCAAACGAACAGCCAAAGTCGAGACCTTACCTCTGGGAAGCCCCTCAAGGGGCGAGGCGACCTTTCTCCCTGGGTCGGAAATGGCCACACCAACGATTTTACTGCCGGGATCGAGCCCAAGAAGGCATTCGCCGGGGTTTAGTAAAGTGGGCAAGTCGGAAAGGTTGCAGATAGCCATAACGAATGATAACGTCCCCGCGGCAAAGCGACAATCGGGAATGATAACGCACCATGAGCATTGACATAGAAACCGTTAAGAAAATCGCAACGTTGGCCCGGATCAAGATCCCAGCGGCCGAACAAACCACGGTTGCTGCACGTTTGAACAACATTCTGGCGTGGGTCGGACAGCTTGACGAGGTCAAGGTCGACGGGATCGAGCCGCTTGCCAACGTGAACGACGACACGCTCGGTTGGCGAGAGCAAGACGTTGTGACCGATGGGGGCCAAGCGCAAAAGGTTCTGGCCAACGCGCCGTCTCAAACAGCGGATTTTTTCACGGTTCCCAAAGTCGTCGAATAAAGGATTTTCCCTATGAGCAAATTAACCGATCTGACCATGGTGCAGGCGCGCGCTGCGTTGCAGAAGAAAGAGATTACAGCGGTTGAGCTGACCGATGCCTATATCGCCGCGAGTGAGCGGGGGCAGAAAGCAACGAATGCCTATATCGTCACGACGTTTGACCAAGCGCGCGAAGCCGCAAAGGCTTCGGACGCGCGGCTTGCGACCGGGCAAGGTGGCGCAATGGAGGGCATGCCCATTGCGATGAAAGATTTGTATTGCACGAAAGGTGTGCAAACCACAGCGGCCAGCAAGATTTTGGAACGCTTTGTTCCGCAGTATGAATCCACGGTGTCGCAGAAACTGGCCGATGCCGGGGCGATTACGCTTGGTAAGGCGAACCTTGATGAGTTCGCGATGGGCTCGGCGAATGTGACCTCTGCGTTCGGGAATGTGATAAGCCCGTGGTCGGGCGAAGACCCGGCGGGCGCCGTGCGCAAGCTTGTGCCCGGTGGGTCGTCGGGTGGTTCGGCTGCGGCGGTTTCTGGGCGTTTTGCGATTGCGGCCACGGGCACGGACACGGGGGGCTCGATCCGTGAGCCTGCGGCGTTTACCGGCATTGTAGGCATCAAGCCGACCTATGGGCGCTGCTCGCGCTATGGCATTATCGCTTTTGCCTCTTCGCTTGATCAGGCGGGGCCCATGACGCGTGATGTGGCTGATGCGGCGCTTATGCTGCGCACCATGGCAGGACATGACCCCAAAGACTCGACCTCAGTGAACAAAGAAGTGCCCGATTTTATGCAGGCGCTTGGGCAGTCGGTGAAAGGCCTTCGGATCGGCATACCACGCGAATATCGTATCGACGGCCTTCCGGCGGAAATGGCGGCCTATTGGGATAAAGGGGCGCAAATGCTGCGCGATGCAGGGGCAGAAGTGGTTGATATTACCCTGCCACACACGAAATATGCGCTGCCAACTTATTACATCATTGCGCCCGCCGAAGCGTCATCAAACCTTGCGCGATATGATGGGGTGCGGTTCGGGCTTCGCGTGCCGGGTGAGAGCCTTGGCGAAATGTACGAAAACACGCGCGGCGCAGGCTTTGGGGCCGAGGTGCGGCAACGTATCCTGATCGGGACCTATGTCTTGTCGGCGGGATATTATGATGCCTACTACCGCAAGGCCCAGCGTGTGCGTCGTTGTATCCGCAACGATTTCGAGGCCGCGTTTGCATCGTGTGATGCAATCCTGACGCCGACGACAACGGGACCCGCCTTTGCGATTGGCGAGAACGAAGACGATCCGATCCAGATGTATCTGAACGACGTCTTTACCGTGACGCTTAACCTTGCGGGGCTGCCTGGTATCGCGGTGCCAATTGGAATGTCGTCGAGTGGACTGCCTTTAGGCCTGCAGTTGATCGGACGCGCGTTTGATGAGATGACTTTGTTCAAATTGGCAAGCGCCCTTGAAAAAGCCGCGGGCTTCTCCGCCGTCCCACCGTTTAGGGGGTAGGCTCAAAGGGCTTGGGACGAGAGGCTGCGGGCTGAGAGAGGGTGTTGTTTGCGGAGACAGGTAATAACTCTTTTCCCATTTTCATCCGCCGACCAACCCCGCCCCTAACCCCTCCCCAAGGGGAGGGGGATTTGAGAGCCCTTGCGGCACGGCTTTTAACGAAGGACGCCTCCTTCGAGGTAATATTATCAGGAATACAGGGAGAGCCCCCCCTCCCCTTGGGGAGGGGTTGGGGGCGGGGTCGATGCCGCCACCTTGTTGTTGCTCGTTTATGTAGAGGAACACGAGGCTGCAGGGCTTTCTTCTCGATTTTCCCTTGACTTCGAAGGAAAAAACGCCATTTTGCTGGTTATAAATCGCGGGTGTAGCTCAATGGTAGAGCAGGAGCTTCCCAAGCTCACGACGAGGGTTCGATTCCCTTCACCCGCTCCAAACAAAGAACGCCCCTTGCGGGCGTTTTTTGTTTGGAAAGAATGTAAGAATCGAACCCGACAGGAGGGTTCGACAAAACGCGAAGGCGTTTTGGACGCAAAGCGCGCAGCGCGGGCGCCCGGAGGGGCAAAAACGTGAGGAACCGAACGTTTTTGATCAATCCCTTCACCCGCTCCAAACTATCCGGCCCCCTTTTGGGGGCCTTTTGTTTGGAAAGGATATGGACCGGACCTATCCAAACTGGTTCACCACCCACCCGACCAGTAACACCTGCGGCACGGTGATGAGTGGGAGGAAGAGGGCGAGCTTCCAGCTTTTCGTGGTGTCTTTCAGGACCATGATTTCCGTGTAGTCCGTGGCGACACCCGCCATCAAGAACGCAAAGCCGTTTCCGGGCGCAGCGGCGCGGGTCACGATGTCGGCGGCGATGGGGGTTGAGCCTTCCGAGCAAACCTCCATCACGGTTGCAAAAACAAGCGTCAGGAGAAGTCCGGCAAAGGTTGGCCCAAAGGCGTTCGCAAAAACATCTGCGCTGACAAACGCGCGCATCACCGCGACAATCAAAACGCCAAGCAAGAGCCAACGCAAAACCATGCGCGAGTCTTTCGCGCCACCCCAGAGCACATCCAGAAAAAAGCGCCCATCAAACCGTGCGGCTTTCCATGCGGTGCGCGCAGCAGACCAAAAGGCAAAGTCATCAGGCATTTCTTCGCTGTGTGGGTTGTTGGGGAGTTTGCCGTGCGCGACAAGCCGATCAAAAACCCACCCAGTTACAAGGGCGATAACCATAGAGAGCGCGATGAACAACAGGGTTAATTTCCATCCAATAAGCCCGATTAAAATCAGCGTGAGTGAAAAAGAATTCCAGGGACTCGCAAGAAGAAAAGCGACAACTTGTCCCGCGCTTGCGCCCCGCTGGTAGAGCTTCATGCCGACCATAAGGATACCGTGACTGCACAAATCAAGCAAAACACCCGCCCCAACCGCGCGGCCCAGACCCGAGAGAGTGCCGCCTTTTCCTAAAAGAGAAGGGATAAAGCCTTGGGGGACTTTGGCCAAAAGGCCAATGAAAACCGCGCCAATCGCAACGCCCCACCACATAGAGGCGAGCAAGTCGTGAACGGCGCTTGTCATGGAGGTAAGCCAAAGCAGATCGGCAACAAGCGTTGGGGCAAAGAAGGGAAGGGCCAAGAGCAAAAGGACAAGGGCCGCGCTTACCCAGAACAAATAATCAATCGCGCCCTTGGGTGAGGCACAACAAGACGGGGGTTCGTTTTTTTTAGGTGAACAACAGCCTTCCCCCATTTACCCCTCCTCAGGATGTGATGACGAACGCCCCGAAAGCCCGGTGGCGTCCGCTATTTCTTCTCTTTTTGCGCTAGGCGGAGTTGCCGCGCGCGAGTCAAGATGGCTTCTTCCATGGTTGAAGCGGTTGTCGCCGCAACGGGTGCATCTTGCCAATCGCCTTTGGGCCCCTTGATCTGGCGGAAGGTGGAGACTTTCACGCCATCGGCGCGTAGTTCTCGGTCAAGAATAAACACATTAACCTTGACGCGCTCCCCTGGTGTTTGGGGCGGTGTATACCAGTCAGACGCAATAACGCCGCCAAAGGGGTCTGCGGAAGAGAGCGGAAGGAACGATACCGTGTCCAACGCAGCGCGCCACAAATAACCGTTAACGCCTATCCCATTGTTTTTATCTGATTTTTCGTCAGGCCCACCCAGAATATAAAAGCCCCCCGTATCGCGAATGAGACTTCCATCCTTATAAAGCTCGGCGCGCTCACGATTTGTGTGGTCGGGGGTAACGTCGACCCCCGAGCTTGAACAGCCGGGCAAAAAGCCCACAAAAAGGGCTGCGGCGATAAAACGAAGGGCAAAAGAGCCATGAAAACGGGCAAACGGGCGAATGTGGTCGTTCATATTTTCTCCGAGAGAGCGGCGGGAAAGAATCGTTTGACTCCATATATATGGACGCAAAATCAAAGGATTGCAAGCAGATCGATGGTTAACTTGTTGTGGCCTTTTCGCCACAGGTTTTGGGTGAGTCGGCGTTTTTCCTATTTCTTCCTTGTTTGTGCAAAGAAGATGTACCAAATTCGCCTCTGACACATGCAAGGGCAATCGCCCTCTGAGGTCAGTTCTTTAACACCAAATTGTCCATCCATGAGGGGGATACACATGCGTAAAATTCTTCTGGCTACAACGGCTTTGGTTGCTCTCGCGGGTGCCGCGCAAGCCGCCGAGTCTCCGATCCAGGTCACGCTGGGCGGTAGCGTTAACTTCCGTGCGGCTCTGTTCCATGAGTCGGACAAGGACTCCGCTCTGAACGCCGGTGCCGGTGTGACGACAGGTCGTCGCGGCGGTGATTTCTCGACCATTTACGAGCTGACAGTTGCGGCCGAAGCCAAAGCGGCGAACGGCATTCAATACGGCGCGGTCATGAACTTTGACAACGATCCTTCGCGCGACGCGACAGAAGCCACGATGGACTTCGCGCACGTTTGGATTTCCGGCAACTTCGGTAAGGTCCTGATGGGCGACGAGAAGGGCGCAAGCAGCCTCTTCGTGTTTGCTCCGACGATTGGCGAAGGCCAGATCGACGCGCAGTTCACGGACTTCACGGACTCGCTCTGGGATCGTAACCCGACCTTCTTCAGCATGGCCGAAGACTTCACCAAGGTCACCTATTTCACCCCGAAGGTTGGCAACGAAAACCACAAGGTGCAAATGGGCGTCAGCTACACGCCAAACGAAGAGCAAGGCTCGACCGTTTCGCGTCGTGACGCAGCGGCTGGCTACAAGCATGTGGTCGAAATCTCCGGTCAATACAAGGGTACGTTTGATCCTGTCAGCGTAGTCTTGGCTCCGATCGCCATCATTGGCGACGGCGAAGGCGACAAGTTCGTCGCTGGCGACCGCGACTACACCGCTTGGGGCATTGGCGCTCAGGCGATGTATGCCGGCTTCACGCTCGGTGGTTCTTATGTCGACGCTGGCCACAAGGATACGTCCGTTGGTCAAGAAAAGAACCAGAATGCTTGGACCCTGGGTCTGAAGTATATGTTTGATAACGTTGGCTTGGCCGCGAGCTACTTGGGTGGCGAAGGCTACTCGACGAACCTTGCAACGCAAACCTACATCGACGACTTCTCGACGTTTGGTTTGGGCGCGACCTACACCTGGTTCCCAGGCATGGTCACGGCTGCTGACGCGATCTTCTTCGACCAGCATCGCGAAGACACAGGCCGCAACAACATCGGCCACGTCTTCACGCTTTCGCAGAAGATGACCTTCTAATCCTCCTCTGAGCAAACGCTCAGAAAGGAATGAGATGAAGAGGCGGAGAGCAATCTCCGCCTCTTTTAATTTACACAGAGGGCTTTTTACGAAAGACGTTGGTACGCAGCACAAACGCTAAGTAATACCAAAGGAATTTGGGGATTTCCCTGTCCAACTTTAACAAAAAAAGCTTTGTCTCGTTAGGGTGTTTTGGATGTAAGCGCGCCGCCAACACGGAAGGTTTCAATCGATTTAGCCAAGCCCGTTTGATCGTCGGTTACAACCAAGGTTGCACACACCGTGGCCTCGCCCAAGGCGGGCTCAAATCGTTCATGAGCAATCTTGCGGACCATGCGGCGCATAATGATATCTTTGCGGACGCCGATGCTACTGTTGAAATCACCACACATGCCGACATCGGTTTGATACGCGGTGCCTTTTTCAAGAATATGGTCGTCGGCCGTGGGGATGTGCGTATGTGTTCCTAGGACGGCAGAAACGCGCCCATCACAAAAATGACCCATACATGCTTTCTCTGCCGTGGTTTCGGCATGAAAATCTATCACGCTTGCCTGTACCGCTTGTCCCAACGGATAGGCCGCAACTAATTGTTCGGCTGCGGCAAAGGGGCAATCGAGGGTTGGGGTCATGTTGACTTGCCCCATAATATTGGCGACGAGTACGCGGCGTCCGTCGGAAAGGGTGTGAACATAAGCGCCTTGACCGGGGGTTCCGCCAGGATAGTTGATGGGGCGCAAGAGTCTGGGGTGCGCGTCGATGTGGGTGATAATCTCTTTTTGGCGCCATATATGGTTGCCAGAGGTTAGGCACGCGAACCCGGCGTCCCAAAAAAGCTGGGCATGGCGCAGGGTAACGCCGTTACCAGTGGCGGCGTTTTCGACATTGATAATCATAACGTCGGGGGCAAGGCGCGCACGAAGCTCTGGCAGGTGTCGCAATACCGCTTCACGTCCCGGGCGGGCGAAAACATCGCCAAAAAAAAGAATACGCATGCCAAGTGGTCCTTTGACTTTAAGTAGCGCCGATTTCTAACCGATTTTTGGTGCTTGGTCACGTAAAAGGCGCTTGCTTTCCTCAAAAAAGCCCTTCAATCTTGCGGAAACTTCACGGAGGCCTTAGTGATGAAAATCTCGATTGAACCCATAAAGCTAAACAAGAACAAAGCCCTAATCCTCTTTGCGGCACAAGGCGGCAAAGGCCCCCTTCTGGGGGACAATGGGAAAGAAGCAGACCGGCAATGGGGCGGTCTATTGGCCCGAGCTCTTAAAAACACAGCCCGCTTTGAGGGCAAGATAGGGCAGAGTCTTTTGCTTCATACTGGCGCGGCCAAAGGGCCGACGACAATCCTTCTTGTTGGTGTTGGGGCTGCTGATAAAGTCGACGAACTATCTTATGAACAGGCAGGTTCTGCGGCATATGCTGCGCTTTCCAATGAAGTAGCTGGCGAAGCCTCTTTGATCGTCGATACGTTCTCGCCGCACCAGTGTGCAGAGCAAAAGGCTGTGGCGCATGCCGGCGTCGGCGGCTTATTGCGTGCTTATCGTTTTGATAAATACCGGGGCAAAAAGAAAAACGACAAGCCCAGGCTTGAGGCGCTCGCAATCATGACCACACGATGGAGTGAGGCGAAGGCCCTGTTTAATCATTTACAAAAGACAGCCCAAGGGGTGACTCTCGCCCGAGATCTCGTGTCCGAACCGGCGAATATCATGGATCCGGCAACAATGGCGCAAGCCGCGCGCGCGCTTGAGAAATACGGCATCGAAGTGGAAATTTTTGGGCGTGAAGCGATGGACAAGTTGGGCATGCACGCCCTGCTTGGTGTTGCACAAGGAAGTGAAAAGCCTCCGTTTTTGGCCGTTATGCATTGGCGAGGCGCACCCGAAGCCAAAGACCGCAAACCGCTCGCTCTGATTGGAAAAGGCGTCACCTTTGACACGGGCGGCATTTCTTTAAAGCCTCCCGTAGGCATGTGGGATATGAAATTCGACATGGCTGGTGCGGCTGCGGTTATCGGGACGATGAAGACCCTTGCCATGCGCAAGGCAAAGGCCAATGTTGTGGGTTTAATAGGTCTTGTTGAAAACATGCCGTCTGGCCGGGCGCAGCGTCCTGGCGATATTGTGAAAAGTGCGTCAGGGCAAACGATTGAGGTTCTCAACACTGATGCTGAGGGCCGTCTCGTTTTGGCCGATGTGCTTTGGTATGCGCAAAAGCATTGTAAGCCATGCGCAATGATTGATCTCGCGACGCTTACGGGCGCGATTGTTGTTTCTTTGGGCGAAGAATATGCTGGGTTGTTTTCGAATGACGATGCGCTTGCCGTTTCGCTGACGAAAGCGGGGGAAGCCGTTGACGAGCGTCTCTGGCGCATGCCGCTTCATAAAGCCTATGACAAACAGCTCGACTCGCCAATTGCGGATGTGAAAAATATCGGTGACGCAGGAAAAGCGGGAAGCATAACGGGCGCGATGTTCCTTCAACGATTTGTTGAAAAAGGCCTGCCGTGGGCGCATTTGGATATTGCAGGTATGGCGTGGGCGAACAAAGACAAGCCGCTGTGTCCCAAGGGCGCAAGCGGGTTTGGCGTGCGCCTTTTGGATGCGTTGATCGCGGAGCATTATGAACAATGACGGAGGTCCGTTTTTATCATCTCACCCGGCTCTCCGTGAAGCAAGCTCTGCCGGAGCTGTTGGAAAAAAGCCTCGCGCGCGGCTTTCGGGCCGTGGTGCGTGTGGCGAATGATCACGAGATCGAACCGCTGTCGGATTACTTGTGGGCGCACAAAGTGGATCGGTTTCTTCCTCATGGCTCTGAAAGAGACGGCCAGGCGGAAAAACAACCCATTTGGATCACGGCCCAAGACGAAAGACCAAACGAGGCGAAGGCGCTGTTCTTGTTTCCCGGCGCAGCGGGTGGGGATTATCAGGCGTATGAGCTTGTATGTGATTTGTTCGATGGAACGAGTGACAAGGAACGAGAAGCAGCGCGGACGCGCTGGAAAACCTATCAATCACTGGGGTTGCCGATTGCGTATTGGCAGCAAACAGCGAACGGGTGGGAAAAACAGGGTTGATTTTTTACGGAACACAAAAGGACACGATCAAATATGACCTCGTATTTTGACGCTATCTTGGGCCAACCGTTAATGACGGGCGGTGTGCTGGCTATTGGCAACTTTGACGGGGTACATCGTGGCCACGAGGCTGTGATGGCTCAGGCCCAGGCCGTGGGCCGCACGTTGCATGCTCCCGCTTATGTCTTGACTTTCGAGCCCCACCCCCACGCCTTTTTCGCGCAGGATAAAACGCCATTTTTAATTACAACGCCGACGGAAAAGCGGCGGTTGCTGCGTGAAACGGGGATGGATGGCGTTATTACGCTCTCCTTCTCCCAAAAAATCGCAGACATGACGCCACAGGAGTTTGTGCAAAAAGTCCTGATTGATGCATGCCAGATTAAGGCGGCCGTTGTCGGCGAAGGATTTGTCTTTGGGCATGAACGTGCGGGAAGCGTCGAGCTTTTGCGCGAAGTGTTGGAGCCGCGCGGCGTGGGGGTCCAAGTTGTTGCGCCCGAACGCGATAAAGAGGGAGAGGTCATTTCCTCAACGCGTATTCGCGCGGCCCTACGAGATGGCAACATGGAGTCTGCGGCAACCATGCTTGGCCGGCCCTTTTCGATCCAAGGCTCTGTGCAAAAAGGCAGCCAGCGGGGTCGCGTTATGGATTATCCGACCGCGAATATAGACCTAGGAGTCGTGACGCGGCCGCGTTATGGCGTTTATGCAGTTTTGGCGCGTCAAGCGGGAGAGGAGTTGCGTTGGCCGGGCGTGGCGAATCTTGGCATACGGCCAACGTTCGAGGATCCTAAAGAGGTGTTCGAGTTCCATCTATTCGACTTCTTTGGCTCAATCTATGACAGCGATTGGGATATCCAGCTTCTCCACTTCCTTCGCCCTGAGCAAAAGTTTGCGGACATGGCCGCTCTTAAGGCGCAAATTGAAAGGGATGCTGATCTGGCGCGCCGCTACCTCCTTTCGGTTGGGGCCTAATCTATGGCCGCGCCGTTGCGCTCTGCGGCCGCGCATAGTTGGCGCATTGATCAACCGATTGTCGATATGGCGATTAATCGTGTGGGGCAATGGGCGGCGTTTTCGCTTGCGAACGGCATGATCGCAAAACTGCCCGCAGCAGATGTTGGGGTAGGGCCAGAGCCGTACCCGCTTCATGATGGGGTCAGTCTTTCTCTTGCCCCAGATGCAGAATCCATCTCCTTTTTATCCGGTGGCGATGATGGCCGGCTCTATCTGATCGATCCTGAGGTTGACGCGCCCAATTTGCTTGCGCACCATCCGGGCAACTGGATCGACCATGTGGCCTCTAGCGCGAAAGGCTCTCGGGCCTATGCAATTGGAAAAAGGCTTTATCTGCTTGATGAGGCCGGGCGTGCCCAATTGGATGAACCTCTGTCTCTTCCAAGCGCCATCGGAGGGCTTGCCTTTTCGCCAAGCGGTGACGTGCTCGCCGTTTCCCATTATGGTGGCGTCCGGGTGTTTAGTCTGGCTGAGCCAAAGAGCGATCCCATGGTCCTGCCGTGGGTTGGCTCTCACTTGAATATGG
Source organism: uncultured Rhodospirillaceae bacterium (assembly GCA_964482525.1). Lineage (GTDB taxonomy): Bacteria > Pseudomonadota > Alphaproteobacteria > UBA9219 > UBA9219 > UBA8914. Next base: position 15,831 of record CAYZXV010000004.1, read on the forward strand.
TGTGGAGTCCGGACGGCCAATATCTATTTTCCTCTCTTCAGGATGGCGGAGTCCATGGGTGGCGATTTTCTTCGCCACTGGAAATGCCGGGTAAAGGCGATGAGCTTCACATGGGCGGCTATGCGGGCAAGGTTCGCTCGATGGCCTTTTCAGCGGAAGGCAAATATTTTGTCACCTCTGGCGCGCAACAGGCGGTGTGCTGGCCCTTCTTCGATGGTGGGCCACAGAATAAACAGCCGCTTATGCTGGGCGGGGTTGAATCTCACTTGGTCTGCCGCGTCGCCCCACACCCACGCGACGCGATGGCGGCGGTGGGCTATGACGATGGGATGATTGTTTTCGCGCCCTATGATGGTCGTATGGAAATCTTGGTGCATCCACCGATGGCGGCCGAAGGCGCGGCTGTGGTGGGGCTTGCGTGGAACGGCGAGGGCGACGCGCTCGTCGTCGCCCTCGAATCCGGTCATGTGATGCTCTTTACGCTTGCCAGCGTCTCGCGGTTTGTGCGAGGGCGAGCTTAGGGCGCCGCGCTGATGGAAGCGGCGACGATTTTTTTCAGATGATCTGGTCTCGCTGCAAGAACAACCGTAGAGGCAAAACCTGTTTTTGACGTTGGTTCACCGAAGCTGATGGCCGCGCCGTGGTCAGCAACCGTGGGGACACCCATCATATTTTGAGCAACCCGCCCCATGGTGGAAAGCGCCGCTTTAGAGACGGCAATGCATGACGGCTGTTGGTCTTCTTTCTTTGCTTGCCCATAGGTGATGCTGATGTGAGGTCCCGTCATATCTATGGCGATAATCTCGCCGGAAGCGTGTTCGGTTGAAGACGACATACCCTTATAGGTGAAGCTGTTCATGATCTGATTCCTTTTACTGTTCTGTTAAACGACGACCCCCGGTCTGCCGGGTGGCCTGAAAACGATTCCAAATTGTGTGTTGGGGTGTATGATGTGTTGCGCGCTTAGCGCAATAGCAGCGCGCGTAGGCTTAGGAGAAGCCCACGATTGGTTTGAAAAAGGGTGTTGCGCTGTTTCATGGGGCCCATTATCCGGGAACGGCAGGGGCTGGGTCAAGAAGAAAACACACGTTTTTATACTTTCGTGAAACCTTTTTTCGATATGTCCTAATTAAATTGCGAACAGGTGGTTAATAATGACACAAAACATCCTTATCACCGGGGCCTCTTCTGGCCTCGGCGCGGCGCTGGCCTTGGTATATGCCGAGCCTGAGACGGCCCTGTTTCTTTTGGGCCGCAACGAAGAGCGCCTGCAAGAGGTGGCCCATCAAGCGGAAGCGAAAGGGGCAAAAGTTGAAACCGCTCTTCTTGATGTCACCGATGCGGCGGCGATGGCGGCGTGGATCAAACGGGTTGATGCGGCATCACCGCTCGATCTTGTCATTGCGAACGCAGGAGTCTCTTTGGCCACGGGGGGTGGGTACGAAACAGCGATGGACCGAGATGGAATTTTCGCCGTCAATTTGTACGGCGTCTTTAACACCATCGACCCGGTGGTTGACGCCATGAAGATGCGTCGCTGCGGCCAGATTGCAATCATGGCGTCGCTGGCTGGGTTCCGTGGGTTTGCTGGTGCCCCCGCCTATATGGCGAGCAAGGCTGCGGCGCGCGTTTATGGCGAAGGGTTGCGCGGAGATCTTGCGCCCTATGATGTCTGGGTCAATGTTATTTGTCCGGGGTTTGTGAAAACGCCGATGACCGAGGTGAATGACTTCCCCATGCCCTTTTTAATGACGCCCGAAAAGGCGGCACAAATTATCAAACGAGGCCTTGCGAGAAATAAACCCCGCATCACCTTCCCTTGGCCCATGGTGGCGCTCGTCTGGCTGCTTGCCTCATTGCCCCCCGCGTGGATCGATCCGCTGCTCGCAAAGTTGCCGAGGAAGTGATCAACAGACTCTAATGCGCCTCGGCCCAGTTATGCGCGACCCCCGTTTCAACGATGAGAGGCACGCGTAAAGAGACAAGAGGCAGCGGCGCGTCCTGCATCACACGGCGAACCAGCGCGGCGGTGGCATCAAGCTCGGCCTCGGGCACTTCAAACACCAACTCGTCATGCACTTGCAGAAGAAGCCGGGCTTTAAGCTTGGCATCGACAAGAGCTTGCGGCATGCGGATCATCGCGCGCTTGATGATATCGGCCGCCGTGCCTTGCAGCGGCGCGTTGATTGCTTGCCGCTCGGCGCCGTGACGACGCGCCGGATTTTTTTCACCAATGCCTTGAATATGGACGCGCCGTCCAAACAAGGTTTCGACATAGCCATGCTCGCGGGCAAAAACCTTTGTGCTTTCCATCCAGTCGCGCAGTTCATGAAAGCGATCAAGATAGGCCTGAATAAAAGCAGCCGCCTCGCCGACCGAGCACCCCAATTGCTTGGCAAGGCCGAACCCACTGATCCCATAGATGATACCGAAGTTAATGGCTTTGGCTTGCCTGCGTTTTTCGGGTGTCATCTCGCTCATGGGAATGTGAAACACGCGCGAGGCGGTGAGCGCGTGAATATCGTCGCCTTCTGCAAAGGCGTCGATGAGCGCGGAAATCCCGGCCGCATGCGCCGCAAGACGAAGCTCGATCTGCGAATAATCCGCGCAGAGCAGTTTGTGCCCCGGTGCAGCGATAAAGGCTTTGCGAATGGCGCGGCCTTCCTCGGTGCGGATCGGAATGTTTTGTAGGTTCGGATCGGTTGAAGACAGCCGCCCCGTTGCCGCGCCGACAAGGGAGAACGATGTGTGGACGCGGCCCGTCTTTGTGCTGATCTGCTGAGGTAACGCGTCGGTGTATGTGCTTTTCAATTTTGAGAACCCGCGCCAATCAAGCACTTTCGCTACGATCTCGTGCCCCTGTTCGGCAAGCGGCTCGAGCACCGCGACGCTGGTTGAGGGCGCGCCGGATTTCCCTTTGGCGGTGCCTGCGGGAATGCCCATCTCGACAAACAAAACATCCGCAAGCTGCTTGGGCGAGCCAACATTAAACGGATGGCCAGCCAGAGCATATATTTCCCCCTCAAGCGCGGCGAGACGCGCGCCCAGCGCGACGCTTTGTTGTTTAAGTAAAGCGGGATCGATCAAAACGCCGGCCGTTTCCATCGCCATGATGATGGGGACAAGGGGCCGCTCAAGCGTTTCATACACGGCAACCATTTTCTCGCGCAGCAAGGCTGGCTTTAAAACCTGCCACAGCCGCAACGTAAAATCGGCATCTTCGGCGGCATAGGCGGTGGCCTTATCAAGCGGCACGCGATCAAACGTGACGCGGGCGCGGCCCGTTCCGGTTGCTTCGTCGAACGAGATCATCTTGTGCCCAAAGTGGCGCAGCGCAAGCTCGTCAAGCCCGTGGCCATGCGCGCCCGCGCCCAGCACATAGGACATCAGCATCGTATCATCATGGGCCGCGATGGTGAGTCCATGCTGCGCAAGCACCTGCGCATCGAACTTGATATTATGGCCGATGACCAGCACCGAGGGATCGGCCAAAAGATCACGGAGCTCTTCGACAAAAGCGGCCACGGAAAGCTGCGGCGGGGCCTTTGGCGCGGCGAAGGCCAGCGTGCCTTCCTCGTTTGGCGCGCTGTCGGGATCAATGTGCCCAAGCGGGATGTAACAGGCTTCACCCGGCGCAAGGGCAAGCGATACCCCAACCAATTTTGCGGTCGAGGGGACAAGGGAGTCCGTTTCGGTATCAAGCGCGAGATAGCCCTGCGCCCTTGCTTTCTGAACCCACTCGTGCAGGGCCGCTCGATCTTGGATGCAGGTATAGGCAGAGGGATACGTTGACGTTTGGGTGTCAAGTAGCCCAGATTCACCCTCCCCTTGCGGGAGGGTCGAAATTCTTTTCGGCGCAGCCGGAGAGAATTTCGGGGAGGGGTCAATCAAAGAAGGAGCCAAACCCCTCCCCGAAAGTTCCTCGCGCTTTGCTTTCGGCAATTTCGACCCTCCCGCAAGGGGAGGGTGATAGATGTGGTC
>CAYZXV010000005.1:0-18859 GCA_964482525.1 uncultured Rhodospirillaceae bacterium
CAAGGTCTTTGTGCAGCTGTATAAAGAAGGCTTGATCTATAAAGATGTGCGTCTTGTGAACTGGGATCCCAAGATGCTGTCTGCGCTCTCTGATCTGGAAGTGGAGATGAAGGAAGTCAAAGGCCATATGTGGCACTTCCGCTATCCGTTGGTGAAAGATCCGACCAAGTTCCTGTGTATTGCGACGACACGCCCAGAAACGATGCTGGGCGATGGTGCCGTTGCCGTGAACCCGAATGATGAGCGTTACAAGCATCTGATTGGCGAATATGTCACGTTGCCTTTGGCCAATCGTCAGATCCCCGTTATTGCCGATGAACATGCCGACCCTGAGAAAGGGAGCGGCGCGGTCAAAGTGACAGCTGCCCATGATTTCAATGACTATCAAGTGTGGCTGCGTCATCGCCATCAGGAGTATTTTACCAAGCAGATGAATGGTGGGCTGATCAATCTGTTCGATCAGCATGCTCATTTGAATGAAAACTGCCCAGAGGCCTATCGCGGTCTTGATCGCTATGAAGCCCGTAAGCGGATCATTGCCGATCTGGAAGAGCTTGGTTTGGTCGATCAGATTGAGAATATCACTCATGCTGTGCCCCATGGCGACCGCTCTGGCGTTGTGATCGAACCGTGGTTGTCCGAGCAATGGTACTGCGATGCCAAGACGCTCGCTCAACCTGCGCTTAAGGCCGTGGAAGAGGGGCGTACCAAGTTTGTCCCAGAACAGTGGACGAATACCTATTACGCGTGGATGCGCAATATCGAGCCGTGGTGTATCAGCCGCCAGCTGTGGTGGGGACACCAGATCCCGGCGTGGTACGGGTTTGTGGTTGAGGACACATCTGTAATCATTGCCAGCGTATCGTCTGACCTTCTTAGGACAAAGAAAATTAAAACGTTTGTCGCAGAAACAGAACAAGAAGCAAAACGACAAGCCGAAGCATATTTAGCCGAGTGCAAATGGGGACAAACTGAAGTTGTTGTTGTCGAAAATGACAAGCAGGCGCTTTCGCTGTTAGAAAAACCACGAACAACTCTTCCATTCAAAGAATATGGAATTTGGCGTGACGAAGATGTTTTGGATACGTGGTTTTCGTCGGCTTTATGGCCGTTCTCGACCCTTGGATGGCCCGATGAAACCCCGGAGCTAAAGCGTTATTACCCCACGAACGTTTTGGTGACGGGCTTCGACATCATCTTCTTTTGGGTTGCGCGCATGATGATGATGGGTCTTCATTTTATGGGTGATGTGCCATTTCGTACTGTCTACATGCATGCCCTTGTTCGCGATGAGAAGGGTCAGAAAATGTCTAAAACCAAGGGGAATGTGATGGATCCCTTGGAGATCATCGACAAATATGGCTGTGACGCTTTGCGCTTTACCTTGTGCAGCCTATCGACGCCGGGGCGTGACATCAAACTTGCGACCTCGCGCATTGAAACCAGCCGGAACTTTGCGACTAAGCTTTGGAACGCAGCGCGGTTCTGTCAGATGAATGGGTGCGCGTACGACAAGGCGTTTAATCCGTCAACGGTTGCTCATACGGTTAATAAATGGATCGTTGGCGAGACGCTTAAGGCCGTCGATACTGTGGCGGGACATCTTGATGCTTATCGCTTCGACCTTGCAACGCAGGCGGTGTATGAGTTTGTCTGGAACAATTTCTGTGATTGGTACCTTGAGTTTACAAAACCAATCCTTGCCAGCGGCGGTGCAGCGGCATCTGAAACCCAAGCGACGACGGCATGGGTTTTGGCGCAAATGCTGAAGTTCATGCATCCTTTCATGCCCTACATTACTGAAGCCCTATGGGCGGATTTGGTTGGGGATGGCACGCTTTTGATCACCACACCATGGCCAACATCTTCTATCGCGGTTGATGAGGCTGCGCGGGCTGAAATGAATTGGGTTACACGCCTTATCGGCACCGTGCGCAATGTTCGGGCCGAGCTTAACGTGCCAGCAGGGGCGCAGATTGCGCTACTTATGAAAGATGTGAATGCAACAACGAAGGTTCGTCTTGGGACGCATGACGCAATCATCAAGAAACTGGCGCGATTGGCGACGGTCGACCTTGCTGAGGCCACGCCAAAGAACGCTGCGCAAGCAGTGGTCGATGAGGCGACGTTGATCCTCCCCCTGGAAGGTGTGATTGACCTTGCCCAAGAGCGTGCGCGCCTTGCAAAAGAAGCCGCCAAATGGGCCGACGAGATCAAGAAAGCCGAAGCAAAACTGGCGAATGAAAACTTTGTGGCTCGCGCACCAAAGGAAATCATTGAGGAGCATCAGGATCGTATTGCGAATGGCAAAGCGATGGTCGAGAAGCTTGAGGCCGCGATGAAAGGACTTGGCGGATGATGGTTGGCATAAAAGCTGTTTTTGCTTTTGTTCTCGCCAGCTTCGCTATGCCTGTGTGCGCACTTGAAGTGACGGTTGATCCGCGTTTTTGCCATGCCCTTGTCAAGCATACACCAGATGCAGATGTAGCCTATCAGCCCGGTGTAGATGCGCGTGGTAAGCGTGTGGTGCCTGCCGACGTGCCAAACGGCTATGAAGACATTATACCTAAAGAGATCACGATTCCGCTGACTGCCGATTTGATGAGCGTCTTAGACAAGACATCTAAGTCTGCGCCGTTTAAGCATATGGGGCGCAATGACATCCAGCTTGGCACGCTGACGGTCCGAGAGGATAAGGTTTATCTGAATGATAAACCGCTTACAGACAGCGAACAGGATAATCTGGCTGTGTTATGCCTTAAGCCGACGAAGCGCAAGAAATAGAAGAAAGAGAAACACAGCCGGGAACCACGCACTCATCCCACCTGTCTTTGCAAAAACAGTTTCTTCGGGCAGTGCCTTCGGCAAGGGCGAGTCGACAAACCCCGCCCGATCATAACCTGTGCTTGCGATGATGCGGCCTAAGGGATCGATTACGCCTGTAATCCCTTTATTAGCCGAGCGCACCATGGGTAGGCCTTCCTCGACCGCGCGGGTGCGCGAGATGTAGAAATGTTGTGCCGGTCCGTGTGTGCCATCGTACCAAGCGTCGTTGGTGAGGTTTAGTAGCCAATTCGATTTGCCATCTGGAGGGCTAACGTCGCCAGAGAAAATGGCTTCATAGCATATAAGTCCGCTAAATGGCGGTAAGCCTGCGACATGCGTTGTGTGTAGCCCCTCGCCAGCCGTAAAGGGCTTTCCCATGAGCGAAATGGTCCGAAAAGGAATGATCTTTTCAAATGGCATATACTCGCCAAAAGGAACGAGGTGATGCTTATCATAGATTGCTGTCACGCTGCCTTCGTGATTGATGGCAAGAAGAGAGTTGTAGTAACGCAAATCGCCCGGTCCGACGAGCTCTCGACGGACGCTCCCGGTGATAAGTTGTGTGCCTGGTTTTAGTCGTGCGGCGAGGAAGCGCCGCATATCCTCTTCTTCGCCGAGATAGAACGCCGAAGCTGTTTCAGGCCAAATAAAATGCGTAATGTCATTGGCTTCTTCGTTTCCAAAAGTCAATGTGACAAGACGTTCAAAATTATCAGCCCGTTTTTGCGGGTCCCACTTCGTGGATTGATCTGTGTCGGGTTGGACAACGCGCAGCCGGACATGCTCGGTAAATGATGTTTGATTGGTTGATAACCGCGCGAAGCCCCAAACAGAGAGCCCACTCATAAGAATTAGACCCATAAGGGTAAGCGCGATTGCTATGTGTTTCTCGCGTGCTGTGGTCCATGCCCATAGGGCAGGTATGAATGCCACAAGAGCCGTGATAAGTGTTAAGCCCTCAATACCAACTAAACTTGTCGTTTGCAGCATGGGCAGCGTGTCGCTCCACACATAGCCGAGCATATCCCACGGAAATCCCGTCAAAAGATTGCCGCGCATCCATTCTGCTAAGAACCACAGTAGCGCAAGTAGGACGAGGCCGCTCACACGGCGCAAATCTGAACAGCGCCATGCAATTGCGCTGGCAAGGCCGTAATAGATAGCAAGGGCAGCAGGCAGCCCGGCAAGCCCGAAGGGCAGGGCCCACCAAAACGAAGCTATATCGACAAACATCGCTGCGTTCATCCATGCAAAGCACGGGATCAAAAGACCGAAGGCAAAGGCCCAGCCAATCCAAAAGGAATCGCGAATGCGAGATGAACCTTGGAGGAGAAAGGCAAAAGCAGGAAAGGAAATTAATAAAAACGGGATGGCGCCAAAAGGAGGAAAGGCCAGGGCCGAAAGAGCGCCAAAAGCGAAACAGGTGCCAATGCGGTGGAAACCCGAAAGCGATTGAAGAGACAAGGCTGCGGCACGTGCGACATTCACCTTGTTAATCCTCTTGAGCATATTGGGCATATGCGCTGGCTTCATCTTCCGCAGCGGCAATGGCCTCTGCGCTTAGAGTCTCGCTGTTATCGGCCTGAAGGCTAGCAAAAACAGGCCTCGCATCAAGAAGGCCGGCGGCTTTAAGGTCATCCATTCCAGGGAGTTCAGTCAGAGAGGCAAGGCCAAAGTGAACGAGAAACTCTGGCGTTGTCTTCCATGTCAGCGGGCGTCCCGGCGTGTCACGGCGTCGCCCAGGGCGTATCCATCCCGTTTCAAGTAGGATATCGAGCGTCCCCCGCGAGGTCTCAACGCCACGAATACTCTCGATCTCGGCGCGGGTGATGGGTTGGTGATATGCGATGATCGCTAAAACCTCTGAACTGGCCTTTGGCAATTTGCGGCGGGGTTGTTTGGTGATTTTCATAAGAGGCGCGAGTTCGGGCGCAGAGCGGAAGCACCAAACCCCATCATGTTCGATCAAATTAACGCCGCGCGTTGCATACTGCTCTTGAAGCGTTTTAAGCATCGTTGAAATGTCGACAGCATCGCCGAGTTGTTCTTGCAATGAGCGAAGCGTAAGTGGTTCTGCAGACGCAAACAAAATAGCTTCAAGAAGCCGAAGTTCTGTATCTGAGGCTTGTTGGATAGATGGTAAAGATTCGCTTGGATTTGATGTGTCTGTCATGGCTTCCGAAGGACGTTTGTTCTAGTTGGTTTCTTTTGGTTTGCCGCGCAAATAAATTGGTGCAAAGGTGCGGTCTTGGCGAAGTTCGATCTCACCCGATTTGACCATTTCAAGGACGGCTGCAAATGTTGATGCGATAGCAGAGCGTGACTCCAGCTTATCATGACCTAGTAGATTGGGTAGGAATAGTTGTAAGCGGCCCCAACTGGAAAAGCCGCCGAGCATCCTACGTAGACGGGTAAGGCTTTCTTCCATCGTGTAAAGCCGATTAGGTTTGATATCATAGCTTTCAGGTTTCCGCCGTCGCTGTGGTGCGCCAAGAGCGTTAAGTAGATCGTAAAGAGGGAGGAAATAAACGGGTCTTTCCTCGATTTCAACAGCTTCCGGGATGCCGCGTAAGAAGAAATCACTTCCCAATTGAGGGAGATTCAAAAGGTCTCTGGCAGCCTTTTGCATAGATTCGAGGCGCAAAAGTTGGAACTTTAACGCTTCGGCCATTTCGGCTGGGTTTTCCTCTTCGGTTTCATCATTCGGCAGGAGGAGGCGTGATTTCAGATAGGCGAGCCATGCAGCCATGACAAGATAGTCAGCGGCCAATTCAAGGTGAAGTTGCCGTGCTGTATTGATGTATTCAAGATACTGTTCTGCGAGCGAAAGGATTGAAAGTGAAGCAAGATCAACTTTTTGTTCTCGCGCCAGATTGAGCAACAGATCAATCGGACCGTCAAACCCAGCCAAGGCAATGACGAGATCGTTCCCATTGGGTGGGATAGGGGAGGTAATAGGTTGTTTTTCAATGATTTCGGTTTGCATGGTGTTTGAATTTCTTCGCTGAAGTCACGAATCAAAGCCTTTTAGGGAGTTTTAATGCCTTTTTCACATGAACGGGTTAAGAAAACAAGGCTCGGTTGATTGTCTCGAAGGCCAGCTTATCCCTTTGTTTTATTTATGTTTTCCGTAACTGTCATGCCAAGGGCCATAAGAAACATAAGGAAGGCAACGCTAATACCTCCCGCAACATACACTGCACTCCAAAAGGCATTGTGGATATCATCAATATAAACGCCTGACCCAATAACAATGTCCCAAGGTTCAAACAACTCCATATAGGATATTTTGGGATAAAGTGTTCCGTCATTTTGGTCCGATTTTGTCCACATATATTCTAAATACCATTTTTTTTGGGTTTTAGCAGTTTTTGCTATTTCGGCAAATAAGCGCCGACCATCCGGTCCGACATAATTCTTCATGTCTTTCCCGACGATATCCGGTCTAGTTGGATGCATTTCGATTACGGCATCTGTATTGACAACCCAGTAATAACTTTCATTACGTGGTGAAATATGTTGAAGCGCTTCAATGGCAAACCGTTTGGCCTGAGCTTCGGGCATGCTGCCGTCGTGGGCTTTTCGATAGTAATAGCCGACAAGGTGTATAGCGGTTTCAACAAGCTTTTCTGCCTTCCCCTTGCGATCTTGCAGCATTTCCTTATAGTAGTTGTTAAGAACAATCCCGACCAGAAGAACAAACATCACAAAGAGAATACCTATAATCTTCACAACTTTCGTTGGGATAAAACGGGAAATAAAGGTTAGGTTCATGATGCAGCCTCAGGCCGGGGTTTGGGGGTGGCAAACGTTGAAGAATTCGGGATATGCTCGTCGGGTAACGGGCAAAACCCTTTATCAGAAAGGTATGAGTGTCTTATGTCAACCAATATCACAAAAGTTCTTATTATTGGCGCCGGTCCCGCAGGCTATACGGCAGCGATTTACACAGCTCGGGCGAATCTAAACCCTGTTCTCGTTCAAGGTATGCAACCAGGTGGGCAACTCACTATTACCACTGATGTAGAAAATTACCCCGGCTTTGCAGAACCTATTTCGGGTCCATCCCTTATGGATCAAATGGCACGACAAGCAACCAGAGTTGGAGCGACACTTGTGCAGGATGTTGTGACAGAAGTTGATTTCTCTAAGAGGCCGTTCCGCTGTGTTTTGGATTCTGGTGCCGTTTATGAGGCCGAAACCGTTATCATTGCGACCGGAGCTCAGGCCCGTTGGTTAGGGATCGAGGCAGAAAAGCATTACCAGGGTTATGGCGTTTCTGGTTGTGCAACGTGTGATGGGTTCTTTTATCGTGGAAAAAAGGTCGTCGTAGTCGGCGGCGGGAATTCGGCAATGGAAGAGGCCATGTATCTTTCGCAATTGGCATCAGAAGTCGTCATGGTCCATCGGCGTAACGAGTTTCGTGGTGAAAAGGTTATGCGTGACCGTGTGGCCAATAATCCAAAGATTCGTGTGCTCTGGGATAGTGTTGTCGAAAACATCAAGGGTGTTGAGGCTCCGGCGCGAAGCGTTACAGCCGTAGTTGTGAAGAATGTCAAATCAGGTGAGCTTCAAGAGATTTCGACAGATGGTGTTTTCGTTGCTATCGGTCATTCGCCGTCAACGAAGCTGTTTGTAGGACAGATCGAACTGGATTCGGATGCCTATATTGTGACGAAGTCGGATTCGACGGCTACGAATGTTCCCGGCGTATTTGCTGCAGGCGATGTAAAGGACAAGATCTATCGGCAAGCAGTTACGGCGGCTGGTATGGGCTGTATGGCGGCGCTTGAGGTAGAAAAATTTCTTGCCGATCACGCAAACTAATAAAGGAAGGCTCAAATGCTAAGTTCTTATGTTAAACGAGCTATGCAACATAATGAAAAGGTTGTTTATGAGGCGCAACTGCATTGGATTATATATCGGGCTGGCGTTATCAGTACGCTAATTGGTGCGTTGATAGGATATGTCTTGCCGGTCGGGGCTGAAAGCCTGATGGGCGCTGATTTTTCCGCAATGCTGCTCTTGCCGATCAAGGCTATTTCAATCGGTGTGATTTTGCTTGGGTTCTTTCAGCTTGTTTCTTCATTTATCCGTCAGATTTCAACTGAGCTTGTTATCACGGATCAGCGAGTTATTGCCAAGCATGGGCTGATTGCGACCACCAGTTATGAGCTTATGATGTCTAAAGTCGAGGGAGCAACCATAGAACAATCCATCTTGGGCCGATTTTTAGGGTATGGAACCTTAATGGTTAAAGGCACTGGTGGAGGAATTTCTCCGATTGATCATGTCGCAAGGCCTTTTCTGTTTCATTCGTTTTTAATGGATGCGCTTCGTGCTGCGCACGAAAAAACACATACAACGGCGCTTCATGACTGAAATTCCTGCATGGCGTCCGGATCTTTATGCGAAAAGGCGTCCAAATCTTTTGGTCAGGCAAAAGGTGATACGGGCTATCCGCACGTATTTTGAGTCTGAGGACTTTGTCGAGGTTGATACGCCAGCCCTGCAGCGATCACCTGGGAATGAAGTTCATTTGCAAGCTTTTCGTACTGAGTTGATAAGCCCGCGTGGGGATGTGCCCCCGGAAACGCTCTATCTACATACCAGCCCAGAGTTTGCCATGAAGAAGCTTCTCGTGGCCGGGGAGCGGCGGATTTATCAAATCGCGCATGTCTATCGGAATGGTGAACGCTCAAGTCGTCATCATCCTGAATTTACTATGATGGAATGGTATCGTGCCGGGTGCGACACATATGAAATAATGCAAGATTGTGTTCGTCTGGTTCGTGCCTGTGCACAAGCGGCATCACGAAGAACATTCCACGCAAACGGCATGGATTGTGATCCCTTTGCGGAGTGGAAGACTCTTACCGTTCCTGAGGCGTTTGCAGAGTATGCGAATATAGATTTGTTAGCGACAACACCGATAGCTAACGAGCCTGACACCGCTTTGCTGCGCAAAGAGACGCAGCGCATTGGTGTTCGTGCGACAGAAGAAGATAGTTGGGACGACCTTTTCTTTCGTATCATGGCGGAGCGTATCGAGCCGTTTTTAGGTAAGGATCGTCCAACGTTTTTGTGCGATTATCCAATTAGCATGGCGGCGCTTGCTCGTCCTAAACCAGAGGACCCGCGTCTTGCGGAGCGTTTTGAGCTTTACATCGCTGGGTATGAGATTGCGAACGCCTTTGGGGAATTAACAGATCCAGAAGAACAACTCCGCCGATTTGAGGCTGATATGGATCTCAAGGAGCGGGTGCATGGAGAGCGATATCCAATTGATATGGATTTTATTTCGGCGTTGCGTTTTGGGATGCCCCCATCGGCGGGTATAGCCCTTGGTGTGGATCGGCTTGTGATGCTTTGTGCTGGCGTCGAGCGGATCGAGGATGCTTTATTCCTTCCTGTTACGGGGAATGTTAATTAAAAACACATTCTTTTACAGCTTCTTAATGAAGGTGTTGTAGGATTAACTATTGGTCCGTCGTTTCGCCATGATTTTTTCGTATTTTTAAGGTATACTTAGAGTTCGTGGTGAATTGGAAAAACCTGTTTGTTTGAAGGAGGATGCTATGGCTGTATCGCAGCGCATTGAGTCTCTTAAGAAACGTCACGCAGAAATTGAGGCCGAACTCCACATTGAAGAATCAAGACCCGCCCAAGACGAAATAAAAATTAACAAACTTAAAAGAGAGAAGCTAACGCTCAAAGACGAAATTGCTCGTCTTGAGACGGATAAAGAGGTTGCAGCCTAACAGGCTAGCAGAAACGCAATCTTTGAAAGGCTGGGGCGTATTGCTTCCAGCCTTTCTTTATGTTCGTTGTCGTTTGACTTCATAAAGGGCGACGGCAGCCGCGTTCGAGACATTCAGGCTGCCGATAGGACCTTGGGTTGGCAGTCGTGCAAGCTCGTCGCAATGGCGACGGGTGAGAACCCGCAAGCCTTCGCCTTCGGCCCCCATGACGAGTGCAATGCGGCCTTGCCCCATTTTTGCTTGGGCCAAGTCATGCTCACCTTCTTCTGCTAAACCAATGCACCAATAGCTTTCCCCCTTAAGCGCTTCTAGGGCACGGGCAAGATTGACGACAGGGATTAAAGGCACGTATTCAGCCGCCCCGCTGGCGCTTTTTGCCATCACGCCGCTTGAGGCTGGTGCGCAACGTTCGGTGACAATAACCGCGCCTGCGCCCAAGGCGGCAGCAGAGCGCAGGATGGCACCAACATTGTGGGGATCTGTGACTTGATCTAAGACGACAATGAGATCAGGGGAGGGCTCCTGTCCCAACAGATCGTCAATTGAAAGTTCTTGTAATGGGGCTGCATCGAGCACAACGCCTTGGTGGACGCTTGATCGTGGTAAGAGTTGTTCGAGTTCGTTTTTATTGACTATCAAAGGAGGGAGGGTGGGTAGTCCCGCTTTCTCTCGCTTTTTGAGCGTTTCTTGAAGGGCGGCTTCCCCTGCTTGCGTGGCCAGAAGGCGTCTGCAAATACGTTTGGGGTTCAGCAGAGCTTCGCGCACCGCGTGCAGTCCCCACAGCAGGTGCGCACTCTTGTCGCTTTTTTTCTCTGTTCTTTTTGTGTGGAAGTTTGGGGAGTTTTGCCTGGTATGGGGGGGCTTTTCGTCCATAAAAGGTGTAGTTTTTGGGGTAAAACTCGTCTTTTTGGTGTTGAATTTCCCAGTCTTTGGCTTTGAATCGTCTGTTTTTTGGCCAAAGAAGCGTGGTTTTTGGGCAGATTTTCGTGAATTATGCTCAGATTCGGCGCGTTTAGGGCCTGACCCGAATCGTTTGGTAGAGAAGTTAGGTTTTCTCGGTTTCATGAGAGGGCGCTTCTTTCTATGAAAGGGGTATACAGGACTTACCCTGAACCTGTGGCATTGACAAGTGTTGGAAAAATCCGCTATGTGCACGCTTCCCACGGGTGAACCCTGATGGGAGGATGGAAGGGTGGCCGAGTGGTTAATGGCAGCAGACTGTAAATCTGCCCTCTTACGAGTACGGAGGTTCGAATCCTCCCCCTTCCACCATTAAAAAAATTGTTTATTTCTTTTCCTTTGGCGTGAAGAAACTGCCCAGGGAATTGCGGAGAATACGGGCTGGGACTTCTTCGATCCCGCCGCGTGGCAGCTTACCAAGCTGGAAGGGACCGAACGACACACGGATCAAGCGTGTGACTTGAAGGCCAACGTGTTCCATGATTTTACGAACCTCGCGGTTTTTTCCTTCTCGGATGGTCACCGATAGCCACTGGTTCGCGCCTTCGGTTTTTGTGTCCTCGAGTACTGCCTTGATGGGTTCATACACCACACCTTCGATGGTCGCGCCATTCTCAAGATCTTTTAGTTTTTTTGCGTCGACATGTCCGTGAACGCGCACGCGGTAATGGCGCAGCCATGCATTTTTAGGTAGCTCCAGATGGCGCGCGAGTTCACCGTCATTTGTGAGGAGCAATAGACCCTCGGTATTGAAATCAAGTCTGCCAACGGTTACAAGGCGGGGCAGGCCTGCGGGAAGCTGTTCAAACACAGTAGGGCGCCCCTTAGGGTCTTTGTTTGTTGTGAGAGTCCCGGCGTTTTTATGATAGCGCCAAACGCGCGTTGGCTCCTTGGACGCGACAGTTTCGCCATCCAATTTGACGATGTCTTTATCCGTGATGTTCAGCGCTGGTGATCGTATCACTTTGCCATTTACACTGATGCGGCCGTCAAGGATTAGCTGTTCGGCCTCACGGCGCGAGGCAAGGCCTGCGCGGGCAAGGACTTTGGCGATACGCTCGCCTTCAAAGGCTTTTGTCTTTTGTTCAGTCATGATAGGTTGGTTCTACAGGAGTGAGGAGGTTTTGCCTATGGCTGATTTTATGGCTTTGGCGCTTGAACAGGCTGAAAAGGCGGCTCAGCGGGGGGAAGTGCCGGTAGGGGCTGTTCTCGTCGGGCCTGATGGGGAAATTCTTGCTCAGAATGGCAATCGCACGGAAGTCCTATCTGACCCAACTGCGCATGCGGAAATGCTGGTAATCCGAGCTGCCGCGGCGGCAAAAAAATCTCCGCGCCTGACGGATTGTGCTTTGTATGTGACTCTTGAGCCCTGTGCTATGTGTGCAGCGGCCATCAGTATGGCGCGTCTGCGCCGGGTTATTTTTGGTGCTTATGATCCTAAAGGGGGTGGTGTAGAACATGGTCCGCGTTTCTTTAACCAGCCAACATGTCATCATGTGCCGGAGGTTGTTGGCGGAGTGGATGAACTTAGGGCTGTGGCTCTTCTGAAGGCATTTTTTGAGAAAAGGCGATAGAGGTATTTTTCTCGCGGAGCTTTCCGACTAATAATGCAAAATCGTTCAAGGTGCGTACCTGATTAAGGTTTCCCTTTTTTGTGTAGCTTTTCCAGAATGCAATATCTTCGATAAGCTTAGGTAAGTCGTCCGGAATGGCATAAGTCACCCGGTCTGGTTTTTTCTTTTGTTCATGAGCGCGTGTTAGATAGGCCATCTGCCCAAGTGTACGGTTGAGAATCCATCCCCGATGGGGCAGGATGGGTGATTTTTTTGAGGTTCCGTTGGGACGTTGCGGACCGTGGATGAGGCGCAAAATATATTGGTCGATAAAGGCAAACTGGGCTTCTTCATTGTCCAACGCTGAAAAGTGGACAGAAGTGTCAATCGAAAGTTTTTGCCATCCCGCCCATGTTGGATTGTTAGGTGTGGCCAGGATTTGATCATAGAGATTTCGTGACCATTGAATTAAATCAAGCTTCGGTTGCCTATAACGAGACCCGTATCCGAGAAGTTGAAAATCATCGACCGTGAGAAATAAAGGTTCAAGCATGCTGCATCCGTATGTGTGTGTATTGTATGCTTTTTTAGCTAATGGCTCGCTGTAAATGAAGTTGTTTTTAATTAAGGGGAGTGATAAATATTTCTCACGTCAGAATCATGGTTAATATGATGCTTGACCCACATCTTAAGCAGGACTAGAACGCTCCCGAATCTCGGCGGATTGTTCAACATTGCCCTGATAATTAAACAATGACAAAGGGGTTTCTCATGCTTTTTGCTCGTTCTAATTCAGCCCACCTTCAAGAAGTAGACCAAGAATGCGCTGATAAGATAAAAGGCAAGCTTTCTGCCGTGCAAAGCGAAATACATGCATTATCAACCAGTGGCGATTTTGTTGCTGCCATGAAGCGCGAAGATGAAGGAAGTCAGATTTTGCGTCCTATGGCAAAAGTTCTCCGCAAAAAAGCATTCGCGATGTTGGAGGCCATTGTCAATATCTGGGTTGAACAGACGAAACCATTGCTCGTTCTGACAGAGATGTATACGGCCATGCAAGATTTGGGTCGTCGGAGCCAGAGCATGGCCGCAGCATCGGAGGAAATGCTTGCTTCGGTAAATGAAGTTGGACGTGCGGCCGAGATTGTTTCGAGTGATGCTCAAAATGTGAAGAGAGAGTTATCCAATAGCGTAGGTTCTGTTGGCGAAGCTTTGACATCTATGGAGAGCATATCCTCTGCTTTCGATGGTTTAACTGAAAAAGTTCAGATTCTTGATAAAGCTTCTGAACAAATTGCTTCGATTCTTAAGACCATTGAGACAATTGCAAGCCAAACAAACCTGCTTGCTCTTAATGCAACAATTGAAGCTGCTCGTGCAGGAGAGGCTGGTAAAGGATTTGCGGTGGTCGCGGGGGAGGTAAAGACCCTTGCAAAACAAACAGCAACAGCGACCGATGATATTCGTCAACGCATCACGTCTCTTCAAGGAGGGATGAGCGATATGCTCTCCTCGATGAGTGACGGAGCACAACGTGTTGAAAAAGGCAAGACAGTTATTCAGTCTGTAAGTGACAGCATTCATGCTGTTGGGCGTCATGTTGATGAAGTTACGGAGAAGATGGTTGGTGTGACTTCTACCGTGAAAGAGCAGACCACGGTCATCGGCGAAGTAACCCAAAATATTGCGATTATTGCTTCGATGAGTCAGGAGGTGCTCGGACACTGTGTGGCAGTCACGGCAGGTGTTCAAAAGGCGTCCACCCATGTTCAAAAGGGACTGGAAGAGGCCACAAAAACGATGGATGCTGATATGCTTATTGTTGCGACGAAAGCTGATCATGCAAGCTTTAAGAAACGTGTGATCGATGTTCTTGTTGGCACAACAAAGACTAAGGCAGCCGATCTCCCAGACCACCATAATTGCCGGCTTGGAAAGTGGTATGATACCCAAACGGCAGAGCAAATTATTTCCATGCCCTCTTATAAAAAACTTGCAGAACCACATGGGCGCGTTCATGCGTATGGTAAAGCAGCCTTAGAGGCTTATCACAGGGATGATCCTAAGGAAGCCCTGCGGCAGGCCAAGCTGCTTGATCAAGCCTCAGAAGAAGTATTAACCGCTCTGGATGAAATCCACAGAGAGTTTGCAACTCGCAGCGAGCATTAATACCTCTTTTCATTTGATTTTTTGTGTGCTTTCCTTCTTTTTTGTCAGTTGCGACTTTTAAGAAAGAGGCCCATGAAAGCGCCCCGTTTTTGGAATGATAATAGGCTCTCTCCGATTGCTCGTTTGCTGGCACCGATTGCTTTGGGATAACGATGGGGTGGGGCGCTTCGGCGTTTTTTTGCCTATCCTTATCGACCGAACGTTTTTACGGTTTGCTTGGGCAACCATTTGCTTGGCGGCGCGGGAAAGACGCCAGCGGCGATTGCTTTGGCTGCGCTTATAAAAAAGAAAGAACCGGATTCTCATATTGTTTTTGTCTCACGCGGGTATAAAGGCCGTCTAAAGGGGCCAATCATAGTTGATTTGCATGTTCACAAAGCAGCCGATGTTGGCGATGAGGCTCTATTGTTGGCCCGTGTTGCGCCGTGCTGGGTTGGGTATGATAGACGCGCAGTAATTCGTGAGGCTGAGAAAGAGGCAGATGTCATCATCATGGATGATGGCTTCCAAAACCCTTTCGTTGCGCCGCACTTGCCCCTCCTTGTGCTTGATGGCGCTCATGGTCAGGGGAATGGTAAATATTTTCCTGCAGGGCCCTTGCGTGAGGCTTTGCCACGTGCGCTTACGCGCGCCAGAGCAGCCATTCTAATCGGGCAGGACCTTTATGATATTCAAAGGCAAATCTACAAGCCAGTTTTTCATGCTATAATAAGTTCAAGATTGCCTAGCGGTTTAAAAGAAGGGCAGAAAGTTTTGGCTTTCGCGGGGATTGGTCGGCCTGAAAAATTCTATAAAACTTGCCTGGATCTGGGCCTTCAGGTTATGGCGACTTGTGATTTTGCCGATCATTATTCTTACACGGTTCAGGATCTAGACGAGCTTGTGGAGCGGGCAAGAAGTCTTGGGTATTGTCTGGTAACAACAGAGAAAGATTCCATAAAGATTCCCGAAGAGTATTTAGAGAATATAAGTGTTATACCTATGGAAGTATCATTTTCTGATGAAGAGGCTGTGTATTCTTTCCTGAATGAGGTAAGAAATGAACGGATTTGATCCCGATGCTAAGAACAAAAGACAGTCACGTAATCATGCTGTGAATTTTGATGTTTCGACTTTGATCCGGGGGGAGCTGTCTGGAGACGAGCGCCTTATTTGGCAAGGGCAACCCATTCCGTCGCGTATGATGTTTACTGCTTTTGCAATTTATCTTTTTGCTATCCCGTGGACTGCTTTCTCACTATTCTGGGAAGCTATGGCCTTAAGCATATTTTTCGGCGACCCGGCCAAGGCTCCACAGGGCCCAGAGAAAGCAGTTGGAATTATTTTTCCTTTATTTGGGTTGCCGTTTGTTCTTATTGGTTTTGGCATGTTGCTTTCGCCGTTCTGGGTCTACAAAAAAGCAAAAACCACAGTATATGCGATTACTGACCGTCGTGCGATTGTAATTGATGGTGGCCGTTCACGCGCGGTGACATCGTATCCCTTTGAAAAATGGGAAGGTGAGATCACGCGGAAGGAAAGGACGGATGGCTCTGGCAGTCTGTTTTTTTCTACAACTTATTCCCGAGATAGTGATGGCGATGTTCGGGTGAAGAAAAAAGGGTTTGATGGTATTTTTCAGGTCCGAGACGTTGAGGCGAAGCTTTTGCGTGCCCTTGAGGCTTATAAGGCAAGAAAGAATATGCCCGATTCTAAAGCGTCTTCGTGACTTCTTGGATAAACGCTCCCTGACTGCCATCGAGCAATAGTGGTAGAGCCAGGGGGAGTTTGGTCATAAGTGGTTCCAGCCATTCTTTGTCGGCTTTGGAAAAGTTCCCGAGGACATGATTGGTGACTTCCTCGCGGTCACCTGGGTGGCCAACGCCAAGGCGTAGCCGCCAATAGTCTTTGCCTATATGGGTATCAAGGGATTTAAGGCCGTTATGCCCACCATGCCCTCCGCCTTGCTTGACCTTGACCTGACCGGATTGAAGGTCGATGTCATCGTGGATAACAATCACATCATCTGTTTCTGTCTTGTAGTAACGAACAGCTTCTCCCACCGCTTCGCCCGACAAGTTCATATAGGTTTGCGGTTTGATGAGGAGGCAGTCAAATGCGCCGATGGCCACATTTGTGATAAGGGCCTTGAACTTTTTCTGCCATACTGCGTTCGCCGCCAGCGTATCCACGGCCATAAAGCCGATATTGTGTCGGTTAAAAGAATAGTCGGCCCCGGGGTTTCCAAGGCCGACTATGATCTTTGCTGGCTGTGCCATCGACAGGATTACTTCTTGGCAGCAGGTTTCGCAGCCGCCTTAGCATCCGCTGGTGCCTTACCAGCCGCAGCTGGTGCGGCCTTGCCAGCCGCAGGAGCACCCTTGGCATCCGCAGGCGCAGCTGCAGCCGAAGAGGCTTCGGATTCAACCTGTGAGCGAAGTGCCGATGGGACTGTCACTGAGGCAATGGTGTAGTCTTCCTCGTGTGAGGTAAAGGCTACGCCAGAAGGAAGCTTGATTGCGCTCAAATGAACGGCTGTGCCAAGAGCATAGCCTTCCAAGCTGACCTCGAATTTCTCAGGGATCTGAGCGGGTGCGCAAAGTACTTCGATCTCGTGATGTACGATGTTGAGCGAACCACCGCGTTTCAGGCCGGGCGACTTGTCTTGGTTTGTGAAGACCACAGGTACATGCACACGCACCTTCGTGTTCTTTGACACGCGCATAAAATCAACGTGCAATGGGCGATCCGTTACAGGATGGAATTGCACATCGCGAGGCAAGACGTGATGTTTTTTGCCATCAATTTCAATGTCGAATAAGCTGGTATGAAATCCCTGCTTGTTTACATAGTTGACCAGCACTTTATATTCGATGCTAATCGGTAGGGGGGCTTGTTTGTCGCCATAGATCACGGCGGGTACTCTGTCATTACGGCGTTCTGCGCGTGCGGTCCCCTTGCCGACACTTTCACGCGCCACGGCCGCAATCGTTGTCACGACTTGCGTCATGGTTAGTCTCCTCAGTTTGTGTTGCAATCATATGATAGCAACGGGTTAAAACCAGCCTCCAGGGGTGCTGGTGTGGGTCACGGGACCCCTTCACTTGCCAAATTAGGCAAATAAACTCGATACGGAACGATCTTGGCCAATACGGGCAATTGCCTCGGCCAAAAGCGGTGCAGCACTCAGATGTCTGATCTTATCCAACGCTTTAACCTCGGGGGTCGCGGCGATGGAGTCTGTGCAGGTCACATTGACGAGCTGAGAGGCCTTGATCCGTTCAAGCGCCTTGCCGGAGAATACGCCATGGGTGCAGTACGCTGCAACTGTTTTTGCACCGGCATCTAATAAAGCGTCAGCCGCATTACATAGGGTTCCGGCAGTGTCTACAATATCATCAATAAGGATGCAGTCTCGCCCTTTCACATCGCCGATGATGTTCATCACCTCGGATTCATTGGCTTTTTCTCTACGCTTGTCGATGATGGCTAAATCAGCCTCAAGTCGTTTGGCTAAGGAACGCGCACGAACAACCCCACCAACATCAGGGGATACTATGGTTAATCCTTCTGGTAATTTTCCATGGACGCCCATTGTTTCACGAATGTCTTGAACCAAAATGGGGGCTGCGTAGAGATTGTCCACTGGGATGTCAAAGAAGCCTTGGATTTGTCCGGCATGCAAATCCATGGTCAAAACACGATGCGCCCCGGCAACAGTAATCAGGTTGGCGACCAGCTTGGCTGTGATTGGAGAGCGAGGCGATGATTTGCGATCTTGTCTGCTGTAGCCGTAATAGGGGATTACCGCCGTGATGCGGCGTGCGGAGCTGCGACGCAGGGCGTCTATGGTTATCAGCAGTTCCATCAAGGAATCGTTTGTTGGAAATGATGTTGGTTGGATTACAAAGGTGTCTTCGCCACGAACGTTCTCCAGAATCTCAACAAATACCTCCATATCAGCAAACCGCCGTATGTTGGTTTGCGTTAAGGGAAGGCCCAAATTTTTAGCAATAGCTTCGGCAAGCGGCGGATTGCTGGTGCCGGCAATAAGCTTGATGTTCGAGGGCATGGGGTGCCTATTCTTAAGGAAAAGAATGATCTTGTACGCGGTCTATAGCAACTCGAAGCCGCCCTGTAAATCGCTCAGAAAGTAAAAGAAAAGGGCGCCAGGGTAGCCCCATAACGCCCTTAGATGGCAAGGGTCTGTTTTTAAAGCTCCAGAGCCTTTTGTTTACGAAGTTTTGGCCGCATTTCGTAATCATCAGGCCGGGTTGGGCCATTCAGAACCATAGCGAGATTCTGACCTGTAGGGACAACGCGAGGGTTCTTAAGGCTCTTAAAAGCTGCTGTAGGTCTGTACTGGCGGCGACCGATACTGCGACCATAGGTGTTTACGAACGTCTTGCCCGGTGCAACAACAAGAGATGGTTCAGGGGCAGCGGCGTTTTCAACATTTTCCGCACGAAGATCTCGCAGAAAAATGGGTTTGCGTCTTTTCACAAAATCGTATGCTTTCGTTTTGCGTTTGCCAAATTGGGGGCCAGGTGAACGGGCCACGGAGTTGACGAGTTTCATCAGGCGATTGCGATCTTGCCCTCGGACATATTG
>CAYZXV010000006.1:0-1058 GCA_964482525.1 uncultured Rhodospirillaceae bacterium
GTCCACCACCAGCGGCCAATAACGGTTTGATCTGTGCGCGCGAGCGTTGGCATTAGGAAAGCTCCTCTGCGCTAAGGTTTTGTACCAATATTTCGAATGCTTCGCCGCGATGTTCAAAACTCTTGAACTGATCGAAGGAAGCACAGGCTGGGGAAAGAAGAACGCACGCATTTTTACGGTCATCATCCCACGCCATCCGCGACGCTTTTTCAACCGCTTTGTCCAACGTTCCGCACCGGGAACACGATACTTTTCCTTCGCACCAGCTGGCAAAGGCTTCTTCTGCCTGTCCGATCAGGAACGTATGAACGACGTTCTTCATCAACGGTTCAAGGCCGCTTAAGCCCCCTTCTTTGGGTAAACCGCCTGCGATCCAATAGATGGTGTCATAGGCAGCCAACGCTTTTTCTGCGGCGTTGGCATTTGTGGCTTTGCTGTCGTTGATAAAACGCACGCCCTTTAAAGTGGCAACCAATTGTTGGCGGTGGGCCAAACCGGGGAAGGATTGAAGCCCTTTTTCAATAACTATTCGGGAAAGGCCGACCGCGCGACAAGCGGCATAGGCGGCCGCAGCGTTTTGCCCGTTATGAAGGCCGGGCAGAGTTTGACAAGGAGAAAGATCAATCTCTCTTTGTTCGTCAGTAGGCGTTATGTAACGACCGTTTATTCTTATTCCCTGTAAAACATCATGCTGGGCCGAGAGTTCGATAAGGTTCAGGTTTCCCTTCTTTTGAAGGCTTTTGAAAAGGGTTTTAGTTTCTGGTTCATCCGTCCCGATGATAACTGTCTGGGGGGATTTGGGTTGGATAATTTTCTTTTTTGCTGCGATATAGCCGCCCATGTTGCCATGGTGGTCGAGATGATCTGGCGTGATGTTGAGGAGAACGGCGATGGACAGGGGATGATCTTTTAACAGGTCGAGTTGATAGGATGATAGCTCAAGGACATAAAAACCCGTTTCATCCATAGGGGCCAAGGCTAAAGCAGGCGTTCCGATATTGCCGCCAGCCTGTGCCTTGAGGCCTGCGTTTGTCAGGATATGGGTGATCAAGGCCGTG
>CAYZXV010000006.1:1068-14797 GCA_964482525.1 uncultured Rhodospirillaceae bacterium
TGACGCGAAGATGTGGCCAATCAAGGCGGTGGTTGTCGATTTGCCGTTGGTACCCGTAATTCCTATGTAACGAGCCTTTGGTTGGGCACGGAAAAGGAGGGCAAGGTCGGCTTCAACAGGCACCTTCGCTTTTCGTGCGGCGACGAGAACCGGGTGTGAAGGCAAAAGTCCAGGGGAACAAACAACACCCCGAAGGGTTTTCCATGGCAAGGTTTCTGGAGGTAGAACCTCATAGCCGGTTTCTTTCGCGCGCATCCGCGCGGCATCGTTATCATCCCAGACGAAAGGGTTCGCGCCACTTTCTTTAAGGGCGGCGGCAGTGGCTTCCCCTGACTTGCCAAAGCCAAGAATGAGAAAGGATTGTCCCGAAAGACCTGTCAGCTTGATCATGGCTTTTATGTTTTACCGCAGTTTCAACGTTGCCATACCGATGAGCGCGAGAACACAGGCGATGATCCAAAAACGGATGACGACCGTAGGTTCGGACCAGCCTTGCTTTTCAAAATGATGGTGCAGGGGGGCCATTTTGAACACGCGCTTTCCTGTCATTTTGAATGAAGCGACTTGAATAATGACAGAAAGGGTTTCAACAACAAACAAACCACCAATAATGGCCAGAACGATTTCATGTTTGATGATAATGGCAATGGCGCCTATGGAACTTCCCAACGCAAGAGAACCCGTGTCGCCCATAAAGACTTGGGCAGGGGGGGTGTTAAACCACAAAAAGCCAAGGCAGGCGCCGACCAAAGCCCCACAGACGACGGCTAATTCGCCAGCGCCGGGCACGTACACGATTTGAAGGTAATTCGAGAAAACCGTGTTGCCGACCAAATAGGCGATAAGGCCAAAACACAAGGCGACCAAGAGCACGGGAACGGTAGCAAGACCGTCAAGCCCATCGGTCAGGTTCACGGCATTGCTGGCTCCGACGATCACGAAGATGGCAAAGGCAATGAATAAAGCCCCCAGAGGGATCCAGAAGTCCTTAAAGAAAGGAATGGCGATGTCGGTTTCATGCGGATGTTGTGCAACGGCAAGAATAGCCAAAGTCGCAAGGGCAGCGATAGCAATTTGAGCGGTAAGGCGTATTTTTGCGGGAACACCACGAACATTCCGCTTTGTCAGTTTCTGGTAATCATCCAAAAAGCCGACAAGACCGAAACCGGCCGTGACGAGCAGAACAATCCAAGTGAACTGGTTTGATAAGTCGACCCACAACAGCGTGCTAAGAATGACCGAGATCAAGATCATGAGGCCGCCCATGGTGGGCGTGCCCTTTTTCTTAAGGTGCGTTTCGGGGCCGTCATTGCGGATGGGCTGACCCTCACCTTGTTTTGTCCGCAGCCATTGGATGAGGCGGGGCCCAATTATAAAACAAAGGACCAAGGCCGTAAGGAGCGCGCCGCCTGTGCGAAACGTGATATAGCGGAACAGATTGAACGCGATGAAATCCGGCGCATACGGAAAAAGAAGGTGATAGAGCATAAAAGAGGAACCTAACTTGCGAGTTTTTGTTGACTGGATGGGGCAAGGGCCGAAAGAGCCTGAACAACAAGTTCCATATGAACACTTTTGGAACCTTTTATCATAACGATATCGCCGTTTTGAATGTCTGCCGCCACAAGTGGGGCAAGCGCGGCGCTGTCCATAGCCAACTGGCCACGGGTCAGATCAGGCAGAGACTTATAAAGATGAGCCATAAGAGGGCCGCAACAATGAACGCGATCGATCTTGTGCTGAATAATGTGAGCGGCAAGGTCCTCGTGAAGGGTTGGTCCTTGGGGGCCTAGCTCTTTCATGTCGCCAAGAACAGCAATGCGACGACAGGGCGTTACTGTTTCGATTTGGGCAAGAACCTGAATGGCGGCCTGTGTGGCCACGGGGCTCGCGTTGAAAGTCTGATCGATCAGCGTGAACGAGCCGCCATCAGATAGGGGAATGGTTTGGATCGTACCACGGCGGGCGGGGACGCGATAAGAAGCCAAGGCCTCGACACAAGATTCAATATCTCCATCGTTCGCCGCATGACAGGCCAAGAGAGCGCCAAGCGCATTAAGGGCAAGGTGCTCGCCAAGGGCACCGATAGTAAATCGATATGATTTACCCATAATAAGGGCTTCGACCTCTGTTCCGTTCTTACCTAAACGTGTCGACAGAAGGCGCGCGTTGCATTTGGATGAGCGACCAAAGGAAAGAATACTCCCTATCCCTTGCCTGCGGGCGGCACTGCTTAGCCGGGTGAAATGGGGGGAATCTCCGTTAAGAACGGCAATGCCTTCCTCATTCATGCCAAGAAAGATCTCGGCTTTTGCATCCGCGATGGCTTCGGTTGATTCAAAGAACTCAAGGTGGACGGCTTCAATGTTTGTGATCAGGGCGATGTTTGGGCGCACCATGCGGGTCAGGGCGGCCATTTCACCGGCATGGTTCATGCCAAGCTCAAACACGCCAAACCGACAAGCTTGCGGCAAGCGAGAGAGCGACAAGGGAACGCCCCAATGGTTGTTTAGGCTGCCTTCATTTGCATAGGTGTCGTCCACGGCCCCAAGCATAAGGCGTAATTGTTCCTTGGTCGTTGTTTTTCCGACGGAGCCCGTGACGGCCAGAACGGTGGTCTTTGTTCGGGCGCGACCCTCATTCCCAAGGGCTTGCAAAGCTTGCAAGGTATCCTCGACATAGATGAGTGGTGCGCTTTCAGGGACTCCGATTGGCAAATGTGTAACGACGGCAGCGCTTGCCCCGGCCTCTATGGCTGCTTTGACATAGGCATGACCATCTAGTGTCTCGCCAATAATGGCAAAGAAAAGGTCGCCGGGTTGGGTCGTGCGGCTATCGATCGAAAGGCCGGTTGCGGTCCAATCTTGCGCGTGGAGTGATCGTCCTTGTACGGCGCGCAGGACGTCTTGCGCGGACCATGTCAGATTCATGTCAACCCCAATACCTTTCGCACTTCTTTTGCGTCGTTGAAGGGAAGGACGGTATCGCCAACTATTTGGCCATCTTCATGTCCTTTTCCAGCAATCACGAGCACATCCCGGGGCCCAAGCGCAGCGATGGCTTCATGGATTGCCGTGCCTCGATCCCCGACCTCTCTGAGATTTGGTCCAGGAAGACAACCGGCGAGAATTTCTTCACGGATGGTCGCTGGGTCTTCTTTTCGCGGATTGTCATCCGTGATTATTACGAAATCGGCCAGGCGTTGGGCAATAGCTCCCATTTGTGGGCGTTTGCCTTTGTCTCTGTTTCCGCCGCACCCAAAGGCGACATGCAATTTTGCACCAGAGGCCTCCACATGGGGGCGCAGAGCGCCAAGAACGTTCTCAAGGGCAGAGGGTTTATGCGCATAGTCGACGTAAATCTCGCCGCCCTTTGGGCTTGTGCCGATATACTCCAAGCGGCCCGGCACCCCTTTTAGATGTGTGAGGGCTTCGACCATGCGATCGGGGGCTTCGCCGCTGCCTATGGTCAGCGCAAGAGCACAAAGGCTGTTTTCGATTTGGAACGATCCGATCACAGGAAGAAGAATATCATAGGGCTTCCCCTCGATTTCGAAACTCATACGCTGACCGCCGGCGTCAGGTGCGGCAGAAAGAAGATGGATCGTATCGCCCATCTGGCCATAGGTCATGATGCGATGGCCGCGTGCGGTACACACGCCCTTTAAGGTTTCAAACTCTGGAATATCCGCATTAAGAAAGGCGGTGCCGTCATGGCGCAAGAGCGTTGTGAACAAGCGAAGTTTTGCCGCAAAATATTTTTCCATCGTCTGGTGATAATCAAGATGATCGCGCGAAAGGTTTGTAAAAGCCGCAAGATTGAGGCGGACATGGTCAAGGCGATGAAGTTCGATCCCGTGACTTGAAGCCTCCATGGCCAAGCGTGTTATCCCTTGTGCCGCAATTTCATCGATCGTTTTATGCAGGGTAACGGGATCAGGCGTTGTTAAAGAACCGTATTTCACGGTGCTTGGCGTTATAAGACCAAGGGTGCCAATGCTTGCCGCTTTGTGACCCGCCAATTCCCATAATTGACGCGTAAAATGAACGGTTGAGGTTTTACCGCTGGTTCCAGTAATGGCGGCAATCATTTGTGGTTGGCGCGGGAAAAAGCGCGCGACCATGATTGATAAAGCTGTGCGTGCGTGGGGCACGGTTACCAAAGTCACGGTATCAGGCATCGGAGGCGCTAAATCACCTTCCTCAATAACGATGCTTGAGGCGCCGCGTTGAATGGCATCTCCGATAAAGGCATGTCCGTCTGTTTGGGTTCCTGTGATGGCGACAAAGACAAAACCTTGTTTCACGTCGCGCGAGTCTGCGGTAATGCCGCTGATTGTTCGGTCTTCACCAAAGAAAACGGCTCCCTCAGTGGGTGCTATGAGACTCGATAGCCGCATAATCTGTGTCCTTGTTAATGTTCAAGCTCTCCAAGACGGCTGTGCCAAGCGGACGCAGTAATCGCTCTTCTGCTGTCGCCAAGACATCGACTTCGACCGGGGGCAAATTCAACAACGGGCCAATCTGGCTGACAATTCGCCCTACCACAGGGGCGGCTGTCCAGCCGCCGGTCGCGTAGCCATATGTCTTAGCATTGCCTTTCGGGTCGTCAAGTAAAGCAAGGACAACATAGCGGGGCGCGTTTGCAGGGAAAACCCCAATAAACGACGAAATGCGAGCATTCTCATTATAGCCGCGCCCTTGGATTTTGTCGGCTGTTCCGGTTTTTCCCCCAACCAAATACCCTGGCACGTCCGCTTGCTTTGCGGTGCCGTATTTGACCACAAGGCGCATGAGAGCCCTCATTTGGGCTGAAGTTCGTTCTGAAACAACTTGTTTTTTCTCCGTTAATGGGGTTTTCCGCTTAAGAAGGGTTGGTTGTACAGCATAGCCGCCGTTAACCAAAGTCGCATGCGCGGCGGCCACTTGAACGGCATTAACCGCGATTCCATGGCCAAAGGCCACCGTCATGGTTGTGGCATCGCTCCAGCGCGAGGGGAGGGGGACCAGCGGTGCACCGACCTCAGGGATTTCGAGATTCGGTTTTTGAGTGAGGCCAAGGGCCTGAAGAAAGGCGCGTTGTTGATCCCGTCCGCATTGTTGGGCCATGCGGGCGGATCCGATGTTTGAGGATTCGATAAAGATTTCTGCGACGTTCAACCAGTGATCGACACTGTGAAAATCGCGGATTGTTTTGCCGCCAATGGGGATGGGCTGGGTTGTGTCAAAGCGTTGAGCCGGTTTGATTCCACAGGAGTCGAGGGCCATGGCCGTGTTAAAGCTTTTAAACGTAGATCCCATTTCATAAACACCCAGCGTCGCGCGATTGAACTTGGCCTCGTCCGTTGCAGCGCCAGCATTTTGCGGATTGAAATCGGGCAGGGAGACTATGGCATGGATTTCGCCATTTTCTGCGTCCATGATCAAACCTGTTGCGCCTGTGGCTTTGAACGTGTCGACCGCTTGTTGCAACTCCCGATGCAAGATGGTCTGAAGGCGCAAATCTAAAGAAGAGACGAGAGGCTCTGCGTTTGTTTGAAGCACCTTATCCATTTTCTTTTCAAGACCGGCAATCCCGTGATTGTCAATATCTGTGTAGCCAAGCACATGCGCGGCGAGCGCACCGGTTGGATAGATACGGCTCTCGTCCGGCACATATTCAAGGCCGGCAATGCCCATCTTGTTCACTTCATAATACTGACGCGGCGTTAGGTGACGTTGGAGAACGACGTATCGTTTTTGTGCGCGTAGCGTTTGTTCAAGTTGTAAAGAGTCGAAATGAGAGAAGACTGATTTTAACTTCTTAGCCGCATCTTCCGGATCAAGGATCTTTTGCGTGTTCGCCGTGAGCATCATTGTTGGCAGGGATGTCGCTAGAACGGTGCCGTTGCGATCCACGATGTCGGCGCGGGCGGTGACTTGAACATTTGCGCTTCGTGCCTGCAAAGGAGGCGCTTCTTGAATTTCATGACCGAGGGTCAAAAGGGCAAGGCGCCCACTGAACACGAAGAAAAGCAAGCCAAAGCAAACGGCCATGAACCCAAGGCGGATGCGCGCAAGCTCAAGCGCGGTTTGTGTTGGTGAAGATGGGGTATGACGTGAGCTCTTTGTTGCCCCAGGCGAGTTTGTGGGGACGAACAACCCAGGGAGAAAAGGCTGGTTTGACCGTTTTTGGCGTGAGCGTGAAGGCCGCCAAGCCCTCATGGCGTTGAACCGTCAGGTGTTGCAAAGGCAAAAGACTCCCCTTCTGCCCAAGGCATGGGGGCAGGACGAGGTGCTTGGTCTTGGCCTTTGCGGAAGGACAGGCGCGTATTCACCCGACCCGTCTCTGTTGAGGCAGCGCGGGGCGTATAGGCGGCGGCGCGTGCCAAAAGCGCAGCAGACCTCGTGTTGTTTGCCAGAACATCCGCAAGGCGTTCGATCTTTGCGACTTGGGTTGGTGTGGTGGGTTTAAGGTCAAGATGCTTGCGCGCCGCTTTTTCTATGCGTGAAGGATTGGACAGAAAAACCCACTCAGCTTTAAGAATATGCAGGGTTTTCTGTTCAGCCTGGATACGGCTGTTCAAGGCAAGCAGATCATGGCGTAATTTTTCCACCCGATAGCTTGTGTGATAAAGGCACAGGCTGATCAAGATCGTCATAGCTACCCAAAAAGTGGCAAGCGAAGCGCGGTTCATGCGGCGGTCTCCGTGAGGGCGGGGGTATTTGTCCGTTCGGCGACGCGAAGACGTGCCGAGCGGGCGCGCGGATTATTTTGAGTTTCAAGATCCGAGGGGCCGATGGGCTTGCGGGTAAGAACCCGGAAGGTTTCATGTGATTGGGTTTGGTCGTTTGCGGGCGCATGGCGCGAGGCGCGCGGCGCTTCGCCGCTGCGGTCACGCAAAAATGTTTTGACGCAACGATCTTCAAGCGAATGGAACGAAACGATGGCGAGCCGCCCCTGCGGTTTTAAAAGTCTTTCGGCTGCCGCGATGCCGCGCGAAAGCTCGCCCATCTCATCGTTGACGGCGATGCGTAGGGCTTGGAACGAGCGTGTCGCCGGGTCAATGCCATCTTTCGAGGCTGGCACAATACGCCGGATCAGGGCGGCAAGCTCGGTCGTACGCGTTAAGGGAGCCGTTTTCCTTGCCGCAACGATCTCCCGCGCAATGCGGCGCGAAAACCGCTCATCGCCAAATGTGTACAGAAGATCGGCGAGTTCTTTTTCGCCGGTTTGGTTCACGATGTCGGCGGCGGTGCGGCCTTCGCGGCTCATGCGCATGTCAAGCGGACCGTCTTTTTGAAACGAAAACCCACGGTTCGCGTCATCGATTTGAGGGGAAGACACGCCAAGATCCAGCGTTATCCCGTCCACTTTTTCGGCCCCTGCTTGCGCTGCGATTGTTCCCATGGTGCCAAAGGCCCCATGGAACAACGTGAGGCGAGGGGCATAGGCTTCAACCAATGTATGGCCTGCCGCGATGGCCTCTGGGTCGCGGTCGATGCCGATAACGTGACCAGCCCCAGCTTGAAGAATAGCCTTGGTATAACCACCGCGCCCAAAGGTGCCGTCGATGTAAGTGCCACCTTGCTCGATGTTAAGGCCATCGAGCACCTCGCGCAGCATGACCGGGATGTGGTCTTGGGGAAGGGGCATCTTATCCAACCCCTTCTACGGCGCGCGAAGCGGCGGCGATGATCTTGCTCAGCGAAATATCTTTCGCACGTGCGGTGGCACGGGCGGCGCTGTCGTGGGCCAGAAGTTTTTTCGGGCACCACAGCTGGAACGTGCGGCGACGACCGACAAAGGCGACTTCTTCGCCAATTCCGACAGGTTGTGTCAGCGAAGCGGGGAGAACGACGCGACCTTCGCCATCGAAGGGGATAACAACCGAGCCGCCAAAGATGGTCGTTTCGATGAGTTCCAAAGTCTCGGGTGGAAGATCGAGCTTTTCAAGGCTTTGGCTGAGCAGCTCCAGATGCGCAATCGAACAGCCATCAAGGGCATCAACTTGAAGCGATTTAAATACAACGATGCCCGACGAATCGTTTCCGAGCGCGGCCCGAAAGGGGGCCGGAACTGACACTCGTCCCTTCTTGTCAATCTTGTTGACAAAAGTGGAGAGGAAGACGGCCATATAAGCCTCGGAAAACAAAAGGTTACAATTCATATTGCACCGCCGAAACGGCTGTGCACCATGGGTTCATATGGGATAACATGGGCTCGTATGGGAAATCAAGGAAATATGTGATAAAATTTTGTTAATTCAGTGGAAAAAGGGTTACCAATCAGGAATGAGAACAGTTCTCGATAGAGCCACGGCCTCGCCTGATAGTAAACAAAACAAGAACACAAATAATTGTTCTTTTTTTGTTCTTGTTGTGCTGGGCGTATTTTCCTTCTCCCTGATTACCGCTTATCCGTGCTATGCGGAGCAGGCACGCAAACAAAGAGGACAGGCATGTTTACCGGTATTGTTCAAGCCATGGGCACCATTGGGGTGATTGAAAAAGAGGGGGACTGGATTTTTGAAATTCTTGCGCCCGAAACTGCGTGTGAAATCACAGTTGGTGCTTCTGTAGCTTGTTCAGGCGTTTGTCTGACGGTGATCGAAGCGACGGCTGAAGCCTTTCGTGTGCAGGTGTCCGGAGAGACTCTATCAAAAACAACGCTTGGCGGGTGGGCTGTTGGTCAACGCATTAATCTTGAGCGCGCCCTGCGGATGGGTGACGAACTTGGCGGTCATTGGGTTTCCGGGCATGTGGATGGTGTCGCACGCGTTATCCTTCGCGAAAATGAAAAGGACAGTATTCGCTTTGTCTATGAAGCGCCGCAAGCCCTCGCCGCGTTTCTTGCGCCCAAAGGCTCTGTTTGTTTGGACGGCATTTCCCTGACGATCAATGATGTGGATGGTGCGTGTTTTTCGGCGAATATTATCCCGCACACGCAAAACGTCACGACGATGGGCGCGGCGCAGGTTGGGACAGGACTCAATATGGAAATTGACCTGATCGCCCGTTACGTGGGGCGTATTCTGGCGGCGCGAGGTCTTGCTTAATGAACGTGTTTTCCTCCATCGAAACCATTCTTGACGACGCGCGCGCAGGGCGCATGTTCATCATGGTGGATGATGAGGACCGTGAGAATGAAGGGGACCTTATTATTCCCGCGAGCTTTGCGACGTCCGAGGCGATCAATTTTATGATCACCCATGGGCGTGGCCTTGTATGCCTTGCGATCGAGCAGGCGCGTGCCGATGTTCTGCAACTCCCCCTCATGACTCGTGGGGTGAATGAAAGTGCCTTTCACACCAATTTCACCTATTCGATTGAGGCGCGCGAGGGCGTGACAACAGGGATCTCGGCCTATGATCGCGCCCGTACAATCGCGGTGGCCATTGATCCGACAAAGGGTGCTGCCGATGTTGCGGTTCCCGGCCATGTTTTTCCGTTGGTTGCGCATCCAGATGGCGTTTTGGGGCGCACGGGCCATACCGAGGCTACGGTGGATATTGCGCGGCTTGCGGGATTGCCGGCTACCGGGGTTTTGTGTGAAATTCTGCGTTTAGACGGTCATATGGCCCGATTGCCAGATCTTTTTCCTTTCGCGCAAGAACATGGGCTTCACATTGCAACAATCGCCGATCTTGTTGCCTATCGACAGG
This sequence comes from uncultured Rhodospirillaceae bacterium, assembly GCA_964482525.1. Classification (GTDB taxonomy): domain Bacteria; phylum Pseudomonadota; class Alphaproteobacteria; order UBA9219; family UBA9219; genus UBA8914. Next base: position 10,712 of record CAYZXV010000006.1, read on the forward strand.
GTGGTACGCGCCTTGCGAAGAAGGCCTAACTGTTTTAAAACGCGTAGAATCAATAATAACCAGAGTGTCATCATGTCAGAAAAAATTGCCGTTTTGGGTTTGGGGTATGTGGGCTTGCCGCTCATGGTTGGCCTTGCGCGTCACCATGATGGTGTTGTCGGTTTTGATATTGATGCGCGGCGGGTGGAAGCCCTGAACCAACATCATGATTGGACCGGCGAGGTTGAGCCGCATGAGCTTAAGGCCACGACGGGTCTGATGACGGCCAAGGCCGATGACATGCTGGGGTGCAGCCTGTTTATTGTCACGGTGCCGACACCAATCGATCAAGCAAAGCGTCCAGATCTTACACCCGTGTTGAGCGCGTGCCGCATTGTTGGGGAGGTGCTTAAGAAAAAGGCGGTGGCAGGAACGCTTGCGCCAGTGCCGCTGATCGTCTTTGAATCGACGGTCTATCCGGGGTTGACTGAGGAGCTTTGTGCCCCGGAAATTGCCAAGCATTCAGGCTTAACGCATGGCAAGGATTTCAAGCTTGGCTATTCGCCGGAGCGCATCAATCCGGGCGACAAAGTCAATCGGCTTGAGACGATCCGCAAGATCATCAGTGCGGAAGACGATGAAAGCCTCGCGCGGGTTGAGGCCGCTTATGGTCCTGTGATTACGGCAGGGCTTCATAAAGCGGCGAGCATCGCCGTGGCGGAGTGTGCCAAGGTTCTGGAAAACACCCAGCGCGACATCAATATCGCACTTATGAATGAACTCGCGATTATCTGCGAGAAAATGAACCTTCGCACGCATGATGTGCTTGCGGCGGCGGGGACGAAGTGGAACTTCTTAAAGTTTACGCCCGGTCTTGTCGGTGGGCACTGCATCGGCGTTGATCCTTACTACCTTACCGCGCGGGCCGAGGAACTGGGCTACCATCCGCAAGTGATCCTGTCGGGCCGCCGCATTAATGACGGCATGCCGGTCTTCATCGCGCAAAAACTCATGAAAATGCTGGTCAAGGGTGGGCGCATGAAACCCAGCGCCAAGGTCGGCATTCTGGGGCTCGCGTTCAAGGAAAATGTGCGTGATTTGCGTAATAGCCGCGTGCCGGAAATCGTGCGCGAGCTTGAAGGGTTCGGCGTTGAAGTTGTGGTTTACGATCCTGTTGCCGATCCCGCGCATGCGCAGCATGAATATGGGCTCAAGCTATGTTCGCGCGCTGACTTGAAAGATCTCGACGCGATGGTGCTTGCTGTCTCGCATCAGGCGATCTTGGACGATTTGGCCGGGCATATGAAGGATGTTCTGGCCGGTGGGGTTGTTGTGGATGTGAAATCCGCGATTGATCCGGCCACCGTTCCATCAGGTCTGGCGTATTGGAGTCTATAACGGAAAGTTAGGGCGTATGCCTGACCAACCCCGCCCCTAACCCCTCCCCAAGGGGAGGGGGACCGGAGAGTTATTGTGGCAATGGTTTTTAACGAAGACCGCAACCTTTGAGAAATTATTATCCGCCATTACGGTGGAATCCCCCTCCCTTTGGGGAGGGGTTAGGGGCGGGGTTCGTGACGTTGCGATGAAACAATTGAGTTCGAAAAAGAGGAAAAAACCATGAAAGTTCTTATCACCGGTGCCGCAGGCTTTATTGGATCGACGCTCGCGCTTAAGCTGATGGCGCGGGGCGATCAGGTTGTCGGGATCGACAATCTGAACGATTATTACGATGTGAACCTGAAGAAGGCCCGCCTCGCGCGCGTGCAGGATGCGGGGAAGGGCTCTTTCACCTTTCACCAGCTTAACATCGCGGACAAGGACTCCATCCTCGCGCTTGAAGAGTCGCTTAAGGATGTCACGCATGTTGTGAACCTCGCCGCGCAGGCGGGGGTGCGTTATTCGCTCATCAATCCTTATGCCTATGTTGAAACGAATGTGATGGGCATGGTCACGATGATGGAGCTGGCCCGTCGCTTGCCGAAGTTGGAACAGTTTGTTTATGCAAGCTCATCGTCTGTCTATGGCGGCAATACGAAGACTCCGTTTTCGGTCGAGGATCCCGTTGAGAAACCGATCTCGCTTTATGCCGCGACGAAGAAGTGTGACGAGCTGATGGCCTATACCTACGCGCATTTGTACAAGATGCCGTGCACGGGCCTTCGTTTCTTCACGGTGTACGGCCCATGGGGACGCCCCGATATGGCGGCGTATTTGTTTGCGACCAACATCATCGCGGGCAAGCCCATTCCCGTCTTTAACAACGGCAATATGCGGCGCGATTTCACCTATATCGACGATATTGTGGCTGGCGTTGTGGGCGTACTCGATCACCCCATGAAACTGGCCGAAGGTCAGGTGCCGACGCGCGTCTATAACATTGGCAACTCGCAAACCGAGAAGCTAATGGACTATATCGGCGAGATTGAAAAGGCTCTGGGCAAAAAGGCGATCTACGATTTCTTGCCAATGCAGCCCGGCGACGTGCCGGAGACCTTCGCGGATATCGAAGCGACGAAGCGCGATTTTGGCTATAGCCCCACCACGACCATCCGCGAAGGCATCCCCAACTTTATCGCGTGGTACAAGAAGTATCACGGGGTGTGAGCGGCCGTCTTTCTTTGAAGAAGCTCGTCAAAAAATGGATCAGGAAGGCCGACACTGGCCAAGTATTCCTGACCAAGAAAGACGCGCTCTGCGCAGAGGAAATGGCGCGCTTCTATAGCCGATAACGGCGCGATAAAGGCGGACAGAAGCTGTGCGTAGAGCTGTATATCTTCGGGCTGCGCCACCTCAAATGGCCGCGTCGCAGCGGTGTCAAAGAACCTTGGCCTTGTGACGAAAAGATAGCGGATGCGGTTGATTTGTTCCGCAGTCAGGCCGTGATCTCCGAAGGTTTCTTTAAATAACAGGTTCGAGGTTTCGTCACGCATGCTGCGTCTGTGGGGCTTTTCTCTTTCGCTTAGGGAGCTGGTTCTCACGCGATAGTGCAAGAAGGGTTCCTTGAAATTGAATCCTTTCCCAAACGTGAGCAGGCGGCGCCACAGATCATAATCCTCGGCAGCCTTTCGTTTTGTGTCATAAAGGTAAGGGAGCTTTTCGGCGCAGGCGCGGCGAAAGACGACGCTGGGTTGAAGGAAGGGGCTGTTAAACAGACAGCGCCACCGAATGTTCATATCATAGTGCGGCATCTCTTCCCATCCAAGCAAAGAGCCTTCTTCGTTGATCAAGAGGCGGGACGAACCGACGATGGCGTAATCAGGATTCGCAGATAAAAAGCCGACCTGTTTTTCAAACCGCTGTGGAAAATACAAATCATCGGAATCGACCAAACCAACATATTCGCCGGACGAGGCTTCAAAAGCCGTGTTTAAGGCATTGGACACGCCTTTGTTACAAGGCAGACTCAGCACGCGCATGCGCGGGTCCTGCCTTGCATAGGATTCAAGAATCTGACGGCTTTCATCGGTTGATCCATCGTCAACGAGGATCCATTCAAACGCGCTGAATGACTGGCCTTGGATGCTTTCTATCGTCCTATCCAAAAAGGCCGCCGCATTGTAAACGCCGGTGATAAGGCTGAGTTTGGACGGAGGTGACATGACCGCCCCCTCAATTACGGCATATGCGCGCGCACGCTTTTTGAGGCGCTGGGTTTTGAGAGGAGAGGGAGATGGGGACAAGGTTGTTCCTGTCCCCAGGTTCATCAAGCTTGGCGCAAAGTTCGGCGAAGGAGTCGATTTTGGCAATAGACGGTGTTGACGTTAGGGTTGGGCTCTTGGGACAGATTGTGAAGGCCTTGTCGACCGCGCAAAGCAGATTAAGGTCGTTAACGTTGTCGCCAACGGCCCAGCTTTCTGTAATGGGCCCATTTGCGGCATCCGCAAGAAAACAGCGCAGGACGTTGCTTTTACAGACGCAAAGAGCCGCGCCCTTTTCGGGTGGAAGGAACGCCGGATTGATTTGAAGCTCTCCCCGGCAAATATCATCGATAAAGGTGAGCGTGTGCGCAAGCGCAAAGTCGGCAAAGATCCTGCGCCGGATAATTTCTGCGGCAATGAAATAACTGTCGCTGACGATGCCGACCATAAAGCCGCGTTTGCGAAG
>CAYZXV010000006.1:14807-17942 GCA_964482525.1 uncultured Rhodospirillaceae bacterium
ACTTCTTCAAAGGTTCGTTTGTGAACAAAGCGGAAAATGTTCGCAATGGCCCCTGCGCGTCGAAGCGAGTCTTGATAGGCATAATTGGCAACGGCGTCCGTATCATGGCTATGCAGAGTTTCGGTCAGTTCTTGCTCTTTATTGATTTTTCGGGCGAGTTCGACCGTGTAGCGCGACGGGGTCACGGTGCCATCCATATCAAGAAGGCATATCTTCTGCCGACCCTTGCGGCGCGAGAGGATGAAATCGATGCTCGCGGCGGCTTGGCGCTGAGATTCGAACATGGCGGATATTTGCTCGACATGAAGGCGCCCGGCGCGTTTGGCGCGATGGAAAATTACGCGGCTGACTTCATTCGCCATGGCCGTAAGGTCGGTGAGCGGTTGGCTGCAATGCTCGATGTGGCCAATATCGACCTCGACGATTTGCGCGCCCTTCATATAGGAATCGAGCAAAAGGCCGACATCGACGCCATAGCCGTCTTCGAATTGAAGTTGCGTGAAAAGATCCTTCCGCCCCGCAATCATCCCGCCCAAGGGCTGGGCAATGTCGGCGATTTCAGGAAAGAAAATCTTGATCATTGGCTTGGCGGTCAACTCCGTAACGCGACCGCCGCCCCGCCCAAACCGAGCTTTTACAAAATCGGCTTCGTTTCTGAATATGGGGCGACTTAGGTGAGTCACGATATTGGGTTGAAGGCCGGAGAGATCGCCGTCGAGAAAAACGATGACCTGACACGTTGCGCGCTCGATGCCGTCACGCATCGAGGCTCCCTTGCCAAGCATCGAGCTTGTAAAGACGCGCGCGCCCGCTTGTTCAGCAAGGGCGACCGTGTCGTCGGTCGAGCCATCATCGATCACGATGACTTCCGCAGTCGCGGGGTCGCTCAGGGCATAGGTCACAACATCCGCGATCCGCTCGGCTTCGTTGAGGGCGGGGATCACGACGGTGACGCAGCCGCAAGACAGAGGCGGGAGGGCAAGGGGTGGGCGGCTCAGAAACCGAATAGAAGCGATGACTCCGTGCGCGCGGAAAATCTTTGTCGCGAGGGAAAGGATGCGTTTAGTTTTGCGAATGGTCTGAAGGGCGTTGTTGAAAAATGCCATGAATACTCCTTGTAGCGGTCTTTGACGGGATGCCGTCCTTGTCGGGCTGGCAACCCTGCCGGTGCAGGGCGGATGATGGATTGCAAGAAGCCCCGCTTGGGGCACAGGCCATGAGAAAGAAAAGGGTTTCATCTCACGGCATTGATAAACGGCCTCAGTAGGGCCGGTTCCACCCCGATCTTTTGGGGAGGATAAAGGAAGACGTTCGGGCACCATGGCCAGAAACTGCGCAAACCTTATAAAGAAACGGCAGGGATTGCAACCCTTGATGGCCAATATAACTAGCTGATATATAACAATAAAACATTTTTCTTTCCTTTTAGACTCTTGGGCTTGCCCCAAAAAAGCCATTTTGTTAAGGTCGTCTTGCCGGGCCGGAAGGGTCCGGACCGTCGCTTGGACGTATCCAGGCGCTTACGAGAAAGAGACAGCCATGACCGCTCTCAAAGCGTCCGGCGCACATGCGCCCGTTGAACTCCCCCAAACATTCTCCCGCATCGAACGTCTTCCGCCCTATGTGTTTAGCATTACGGGTGGCCTTAAAATGGCGGCGCGTCGACGCGGCGAGGATATTATCGATTTTGGCATGGGCAACCCGGATGGCCCCACGCCCCAACATATCGTCGACAAGCTGATCGAAACGGCGCGGCGCGGCGACACGCACGGCTATTCGATGTCAAAGGGCATTCCTCGCCTGCGCCGCGCGATCTGCAACTGGTACAAGGATCGGTATGACGTTGACCTTGACCCAGAGACCGAAGCGATTGCGACCATCGGATCGAAAGAGGGGATCGCGCACCTTATGCTCGGCACGCTCGATCGCGGCGACACGGTTCTGGTGCCCAGCCCGTCCTATCCGATCCATATCTATGGCCCCGTGATTGCGGGCGCGGATATCACGCAGGTGCCGCTTGTCCCCGGCGTGGATTTCTTTGAGGAATTGGAAAAAGCGATCCGCAGCCGCATTCCTCGCCCGAAAATGCTCATCATCAATTTTCCGGCGAACCCGACCGCACAGTGCGTGGAGCTTGATTTCTTTGAACGTATCGTGGCACTGGCCAAGGAATATGGCATCTATGTCGTGCATGATCTGGCCTATGCCGATATTTGCTTCGACGGTTGGAAGTGCCCCAGCATCATGCAGGTCAAAGGCGCGAAAGATGTGGCGGTTGAGTTCTTTACACTCAGCAAAAGTTATAACATGGCCGGGTGGCGCATGGGCTTTATGGTTGGGAATAAAACGCTTTGCCACGCGCTTGAGCGCATCAAGGGCTATAACGACTATGGCACCTTTACGCCGATCCAAGTCGCCTCGATCGTCGCGCTTGAAGGGCCACAGGATTGTGTGCGCGAGGTTGTCGCAAAATACGAAAGCCGCCGCAACGTTTTGGTCAAGGGCCTACACGAAGCCGGATGGATGGTCGAGAATCCAAAGGCCAGCATGTATGTCTGGGCCAAAATACCGGAAGCCTACGCGCATCTTGGCTCGCTTGAGTTTACCAAACTGCTGCTTGCTGAGGCTAAAGTTTCCGTCGCGCCGGGCATCGGCTTTGGCGAGTATGGCGACGATCATGTGCGGTTTGCGCTCATCGAAAACGAAGAGCGTTCGCGCCAAGCCGTTCGCGGGATCAAAGAAATGTTCAAGAAAGCCCGTGGGACGTGACCCCCTCTCGCCCCATCGGTGTGTTTGACTCTGGCGTTGGGGGCCTCACGGTCCTCAGCGCGTTGCGCGCGGCGTTGCCATCCGAAGATTTTGTTTATCTGGGCGACACGGCGCGGCTGCCCTATGGCCCCAAAAGCCCGGAGACCGTTGCCGCCTATGCGCTACAGGTCGCCGCGCATCTTGTGAAAAAAAATATCAAGATGCTTGTCGTCGCGTGCAACACCGCGACGGCGCACGGCCTTGCGGCGCTGCGCGCGCATTATCCCGATCTGCCGATCATCGGGGTGATTGAACCCGGCGCACGCGCGGTGGCCGAGGCCACAAAAACGGGCCGGATTGTCGTGCTCGCGACCGAAGGCACGGTGC
>CAYZXV010000007.1:0-5113 GCA_964482525.1 uncultured Rhodospirillaceae bacterium
TTCCGGCACATAAGATGGATTGCCGCGTCAGCCCTTCGGGCTTCCTCGCAATGACAGGTTCTATTTGGATTCGCGATGGCTTCTGCTCAAACTTCTCCTGGGCCCCGGATCATCGCACCGCGCCTTTCGCCGCACCGCTCGTCCGGGGTGACGCAAAAGGTAAACTTCTTGCCTCTTTCCCCAACCCCTTCCCAACAAAAAAGGCCGCCATCGCTGGCAGCCCATTCATTCCCCTAGTCCTCTTCGAATCGCGCCAGCTTTTGTTTTTTTAAGTTGCCTGTCTCTGGGCGCAGTAAGACTTAAGTTCGTCAATACCCTAAATCGATCCGCTTTGTCAACAACTTTTTTTCGCGTTAACTATAAATTCATAAATTCCGTTTGGAATCAAAGGGCCAAAAAGCGCGTTTCCCTGCCAAAAAGCAGTTTGGCGCCAAAAAAAAAGATGTTACACTCCATTTTGTTAACGAATCAACGCTGCGGTTAAGGATCATTTGCCCATGGTCGGGTCCATCAACGACAATCCCCTGCGCACGCTTTTACAATCCACGGCCCAACAGACGCCGCGCATTGACGCGCCGCGACCCACGGCGAAAAAAGCTGTGCAAGCGATCATGGAGCAGCTCACGCAAACCAGTGAGCAAGGTAAAGCCCTAATGAAGCAGTCGGCCACGGCCAGCAGCCTCACGACCGCTGCGGCGGACCGCACGCTCCCGCGCGGCAGTTTGGTGGACATTCTGGTCTAACCTTTCCCCCGCCGCCGTATCGACGCCCGCAAGGCCGTAAAACACCACCAGCTTTGACAGGCCAATCACGACAAACGCGACTTTTTCCGGCGCGGGCACAGTGTCATGACAAATCACGCTTTCGACCACAGGGGCAAGAATCTCGCCCATGGCCTTCATCGCCGCACGCCAACATTCATAGGCGCGGGCCTGCGCGGGCGATTTATCGCGAAAGGGATCATACCCAAAGCCGCAATCCCGCGTGGGTTCATAACTTGGCCCCCAGTGCGGCAACATGTCAGCCATGATAAAATCATTCCTAAAGATTACCGCCGCCGCATGCTGGTTGGCCGAGATGATGCGCAGGGAAAACAGAATATCAAGCAGCGGGAGATCGACCGGATTGGTGGGAGCAGGAGCCCCTTGCGCCGTCTTTTGCGCGGCGACGTTGTGGACGGCGTGTTCGGCGCTGTCTGCGCGCAGAGCGTCAAGATCGACGCACAGCCCGTCGGACAGCGTTTTTGGGGCTTTTTCTTGTGTTTTTTGGTTATGAGAAGGCCGAGGATTTGAACTACGGGACATGCGGCGCGACTTCTTCATAACACCTCCGTTAAAATGCAAATAATATAGGGGCACTATACATAAAAAAGACGAAGCTTGTCGACACTATTCGTTCTTGCGTTGCAACAAATCTTGGCTTACCTTGTGGCCGCTTTAGAAGCATTCTGAGTATAATTCAGCGAAAAGGAGCCGGTGCAATGACGATGCCTAACGACCAAGAAACATCCCAGTTTGCCTATATCGCTAATCAATTAGTTATGGACCCGACCTTGCTTGATCAAGTCAAAAAGCGGACCTATTTGCGATTCGAGAAGCCTGTCGCGCCCAAAACGCGCCGCAGAGCTCGCGCAGTCACAAAGGATGCCCAACCGTCTTGATCGAAACGCTGGGGCCCTTTTGCACAAGAGCCTTTATCTGGGCGCTTGACCACCTCTTCTGATTTCCGTCATCCCGGAGCGCACAAAGCGCGACCACAGAGTCCCTTTGGCGTTTTTACGAAAAGCTAGACGGGGCCGCGCCGAAGCCTCTTGGCGGCGGCGGAAAGTGGAGACGGGGATGACGGAAGGTTTCACATGAGTTCTAATTCTGCTGGTCAAAGTTTTTATACGCACGATCCGTAACTACAGGGACGTTCCTCCCCCCAATTCCCTACCCTTTCGCAAAAAGGCCTGTTATAGTATGGGGTATGGACAAGACATTGCACAAAACGCTGAAAAACGCCCCGCACCCAGAGCGCCGGAACGTCCCGCGCCGCCAAAGCGACGCCACCTATCCCAATTATCAGGATATGGTCGAGGGCGCGGTCCAAGGCATCCTGATCCACTGCAATTTTAAACCGCTTTACGCCAACGCCGCCTTTGCGCGGCTGATGGGCTATGCCTCGCCAGAGGAGATTTTGCGCCTGCCGCTCATCCGGCCCCTCTTCCCCTTGGATGATTGGCCCATGATCGAGGAGGAATACAACGATTTCGTGCGCGGCACGTCGCTCGCGCGGATCGACCGCACCCGCGCGCGCAAGGCGGATGGGACGGACCTGTGGCTGTCCACGACAAAGCGCGTGATCGATTGGCAGGGCCACAAGGCCGTGCAGGTTTGCGCGTTCGATATCACCCATCATGTGGAGCTTGAGCAAATTATGCTCGGCAACGAGCAGCGGCTGCGCGCCGTGCTCGAAATCCTGCCGGTGCCCGTCTATATCGCGCGGCGCAGCGACGGGCGCATGCTGTATGTTAACCGCAAGACGTGCCTTTTGCTTCAGCAAGGCGCCGGGCCGATGCTGCGGTCGACCGAAGACATGTTCTTTGTCGATCCCGAAGATCGCGCGCGGCTTCAGGGGCTTATGGATAATGTGCCGGATGTGCGTGAAATTGAAATTCGCATGCAAACGGCACAGGGCCGCCTTTTTATCGCCGAACTTGCGGCGATTGCGATGGAATATGCGGGCGAAGGCGCGATCCTTGTTTCCATGAACGACATTTCCCAGCGCAAACAGCTTGAGGCCGAATTGTTCCATCAGGCGAACACGGACGCGCTCACCGGCCTGTGCAATCGCCGTTTCTTTATGATCCAAGCGGAACAGGAAATTCGCCGCGCCCAGCGGTTCAGCCGCGATTTGTCCGTCATCATGATGGACCTTGACCATTTCAAGCGCATCAACGACACCTATGGCCACGCGGCGGGGGATTGCGCGCTTGAAACCGTGGTGCGCGCCAGCCTTGAATCCCTGCGTGAGTCCGATGTGATGGGTCGTTTGGGTGGGGAAGAGTTTGCAATTCTTCTACCCGAAACGCCGCTGGCCAGCGCGGAGGAAGTCGCAAACCGTCTGCTCGCGCACATTGCGGAGACGGTGATCCCCTCGGATAAGGGGCCTATCCATTGCACCACCAGCCTTGGCGTCGCGCAAATGAAGCCCTCCGACAGCGGGATTGACGCGTTGCTGTGCCGCGCAGACGAGGCGCTGTTCCGCGCCAAAGACAAGGGCCGCAACCGCGTGGAGCTTGCCTAGGTTCTTACCGTTTTTGCCGGGCCTTCAGCAGCGCGCCTGCACGACGAAGCATGTCAAGGACGCCTGAGTCGCGAGCGAGAAAGACCATCCCATCTTGCGGCCTGTCTGTCGGCGGCTCATCGTACAGCGCAAGCGTATACAGGTTCGCCAGGGAACGATCCGTGGCCCGCGCATGCGTGATCGCTCGCGCCAAATCGGGCGCGGTCTCGCCATCGACGATCAGCAAATCGGGCACATCGGCGGCGAGTTTCGCGACGGTTAACGTGCAAGGATCGCCTTGCGTCACCGCGCATTGCATATGCGCAAGCTGGGCACACAAAGCCTCGACGCGCGGATCCATGGCCTTTGGCGCGCACAGCGCCACAAGCACACGCAAAGGTTTTGTATTCAGCTGGCGCACGATGGCGGCGCGCAGCGTCTCTGGCTTGAAGGGTTTGGTCATATAGTCGACCGCCCCGGCATTCAAGCCGCGCACGACCTCGGCTGGCTTGTCGCTGGCGGTCAGCATCATGACGCGAAGTTGTGAAAGCTCTGGGTCTTTTTGCGCCTGTTCAAGGAATTGAAGGCCCGATATGCCGCCCGGCATCATGTCGTCCATAACGGTGAGCGCCGGACGATGGCGCAGCATTAAAGCGCGCGCTTCATTCGTGTTGGTGCCCGTGATTGTGCGCGCCACGCCCTCAAGCAACAAGGGAATAAGTTTCCGGATCAGCGGATCGTCATCGACGACAAGAACAAGGGGAAGCTTCCCTTCATCGGGACTGTTGGTTTCGTCGTCCTTGGCCATGGGCGGCGCCTCTCCTGTGGCTTACAGCATCCCTTTTCCCTAAACCCCGGCCTGAAGCCCTTTGACAAAATCGGCAAGGCCAACAAGACGGCGGCGTTTCAGGCGTTCGCTGTGCAAAATGGCGCGGACGGCTTCGACCGACGCGTCCAAATCCCGATTGATGATCACATAATCATATTCGGCCCAGTGGCTCATCTCGTCCGTCGCCTGCGCCATGCGGCGGTTGATCACGACGGGCGTATCCTGCGCGCGCGAATAGAGGCGGCGTTCAAGCTCTTTCCAACTGGGCGGCAGGATGAACACGCTCACCAAATCGTCGCGCGCTTTTTCGGCCAGTTGCTGCGTCCCCTGCCAATCGATATCAAAAAGAACATCCCGCCCCTCGGACAGCGCCTTTTCCACCGGGGCGCGGGGCGTGCCGTAATAATTGCCAAAGACCTTGGCGTGCTCAAGGAACTCGCCGCGATTGACCATCAGGCTGAAATCCGTCGCGTCGATAAACAGATAATCATGCCCATGCGTTTCGCCGGGACGCGGGGCGCGCGTGGTGGCCGAAATGGACAGGTCGATGTCAGGGTCTGTGTCAAGCAAGCGGCGGGAAATACTCGTCTTGCCTGCGCCGGAGGGCGAGGACAGGACAAGCATCAGGCCGCGCCTGCGAATATCGTTCCAAAGGTTCATCTGAGTCATGGCGCGGCATTATCGGTCGACTTGATATGAAAACGCAAGCCCTTCTGGGAGGAGAGGCGGAGGGAGGGGCTAGGGACAAGGGTCTAGGGGGTTAGGTTGGCCTGCTTATGAGTTTTTGTCATTCCGGACGAGCCAAGCCGTCGTACATGACGGCTTGGTGAAGATCCGGAATCCCATTTGTTTACTATCGCAGAAACCAAATGGGATTCTGGGTTCGCGCTTTGCGCGCCTCAGAATGACGACCTGAGAAGAATGTGCTAACTTATCACGAAAATTGCCCCAGAAGGCCAAAAAGCCTGGCACAAAAAACCCTCCCGGATAAGGAGGGTGTTTTTGTAATAAAGGCAG
>CAYZXV010000007.1:5123-17635 GCA_964482525.1 uncultured Rhodospirillaceae bacterium
AGGCAGCTGTTCGTATTATTCCCTAGCCCCTAGACCCTATTCCCTTAGTTCATAATTTCTTCCATCTTCAAATCGACCAAAAACTCAATCGCGCGCATGTAATCTTTTCGTCGGATCTTGGCGACATGATCCACGCCAAACTCGGCCTCGATCACCATTTGCACCGTCTCTTGGCGGACATTTTGATTATAAGAAACATAGGCCAAAAGTGCGTAGATCGAGGTCAGTTCGCGGTCGTTGATGCGCTCAACCTTGCTGACCGTCATTTGATCGGAATGGAACGCAGACTCTGGCGCGCAGCTCACCTTCAGGGACTCGGCAACCTTCATCATATGTTCACGCGTTGACGTCTGGTCTTCGGGGCGCTTAGGGGTTGTCTTGGTCATCTCGGTCTCCTGAGTTTAAATTGTTTCGTTTTAAATCAATAAGTTAAAAACTGGTTTCCGTTCGAAAGCCCCTCTTTTTCGTTCTTCTTTGCCGCCTTCGATTGTTGCATCCTACATGAAAGTATCGTTTTCCGCAACAAAAAAGTTCTCTTGCATTACTTTCAGGAAAGTGTTAGTGTTGTTTTTAGAAACTAAGGGGGTTTTCAAGCCCGTCTCGCCCTTAAGAGCGCGAAAAGCGGCTTTTGAAAAGAGGCCCCCGATCAACAGGTTAAGTGTTACTAAGGTCTTAAGAACATGATCACAGGACGTCAAATCCGCGCCGCCCGCGCCCTTTTGGATATGAGCCAAGACGATCTGGCCGAGGCTACGGGCCTAACCCCCCAAGCGATCCGCAAGATCGAAAGCGGCGAGTCCCAGCCGCGCGAAGGCACGCTCGCCGATATCACCCGCGCGTTTCATGATCGCGGCGTGGAGTTCACGGATAATTCGGGCGTGAAGTTGAAGCCAAGCGAAATCGAAGTCCTTGAAGGCACGTCCGGGTTTTCACGGTTTTATGATTATCTTTATGAACATGTTAGTCATCATGGGGGAGATCTTTGCGTAAGCGGGGTTGATGAGCGATTGTTTTCTAAATACCACCTAACAGCAAAAGCTCACGCTGAACGCATGACAATCCTGCGTCAAACAAGAAACGATATAAGGATGCAGATATTGATTGAAGAAGGAGACTATAATTTCATAGCGACCGGATATGCTGCATACAGATGGCAAAAGAAAGAACATTTTTCTGCAACACCTTTTTACGTTTTCGGGGATTGTTTGGCGCTGATATCGTTTTCACATGATCCCGCACCACAGGTTATTTTGATAAAGTCGGCTACATTTGCACAGGCCTATAGACAAGCTTTTGCTCTAGCGTGGCAGTCAAGTCGAGATATTCCGGAGAAGTAACATGGCCTCATTTCTTCAAGATACGATCGATTTCTTTCTCCTTAAACGTTCTTCCCATATGGGTTTGCACCAATACGCCGCGCATAAGGGCATAAGAAACGGTCAGTCAACTTCGGGGGATTTTCTTTGGGCAAAAACAGATGAGACAAGAAGCCAAATAGCAAATGGAACGGTTCAAACCGAAGAAGAGCTGATTAGGACGGTTGCAAGTGATGTTTTAAGAATACTTCCAAAAGAACTGACAATCGTCGATCTCGGACCGGGAACAGTCTCGGCGTTTGAGCGAAAAGCGCGGCCTTTCATTGAATCCCTGTCATCGCCTTGTTATATTCCCGTTGATGAGTCTATTTCGTTTTTAAAGGGCATTGCACAAGCTGGGCGTCAAATAAAGCATACGGATATTAGGCCCGTTATCGATGATTTTTTTGAAAACTCCATTACTTATTCCGATAATGACTCCCTCATCCTCTGCTTTTGCGGAACAATTGGAAATATGCTGAGTCCCATCAGCCCATTCATTCCAAGGGTTCAGCTGACAAACACGCTTAGAACGTTTGCTAAAGCCATTGATCGTGGGTGGATGCTCCTGTCTGTTGACGGGTGTCAAGATGGCCGCCGCATCAAAGATGATTATTTATCGCACCCGCTTTTTCATCTGAACATTTTTGACAGAATGAAAGTCGAATTACCAATCAGCGATTCTTTTGACCCCTGTGCGTTTGAATATGAACCTTTGTGGATTGCTTCATCTGGGCAGTTGGCCCATATGGCTGTGGCCAAAAATGATATGTCCTTCACTCTGGCTGGCATTCCGATCCATCTTGCTGCAGGACAAAAACTTCACATTAAAAATTCTTACAAAATACAACCTTCTGTTTTCATGCCTTGTGCTGAACAAGCTGGACTGTCGATCGTTCAGTCATGGGGTGAAGACAGCGCAACGAAAATCTATCTCTTACACAAAGAGCCAGAGCCTCTTGCCCTAAACAATGCAGAGATGGCCTCGACGTCCTCAAGGTCTGGCATCATGAGACGCCGATGAAGCTTTATCTTCTCAAAGACCGAGCGAATCCGATCAAGGTTTAGATCAAGGTTTAGAGATAAGAAGGCAGGCGCTTCTCCCTTAATCGGTTTATCTTTTAATCCGCTTCTCTTGGGCGGGGTCTATCTTGGGTTCTGGGCGGGGCCTTTCTTGGGTAAGGCCTGAAATCACACATAAAAACAGCAAGATAGGCCTATCGTGCCTGGGGGTCTGGTCGGGCGGATAGCCAGCGCGGTTCCGCATGGCTGGCTGCGTGGGCTTTCCTTAACGTTAAGCGGTTGCTCGAAAATGATTAACCGCTTGCATTTTAGGCCCCGGTTCCTTAGTAAGAGGCCTTCGCTTCGGCTGGCGTGGTGCGCGCCCATAAGGCCGGATGGCGGGACCTTGGAAAAAACGACGCATCAGAAAGAAGAACCCGATGAAAAAAGATATTCACCCCGATTACCACGACATCACCGTCATTATGACCGATGGCACCGAGTTCGTGACGCGCAGCACCTATGGCAAGCCCGGCGAGCGCATCCAGCTTGACATCGACCCCAAGACTCACCCCGCCTGGACCGGACAGCATCGTATGGTTGATCGCGGCGGCCAGCTTGCGAAGTTCAACAAGCGTTTTGCGGGCCTGACCGGCGGCAAAAAAGACGAAGCCGCTGCGGCGGCGCCTGTCGCCAAGGAAGACAAGATCAAGATCACCGGCAAAACGACGAAGGCCAAGAAGTAAGCCTTCCCGCGCTTTGCGGTTCCCCTTTAAACGCGGTGCCCATTCGGCGCCGCGTTTTTCTTTGGGGGCGGGATGAAATGGGCTTCATAGGGCATAGTTCCTTGATACAAAAGGATTCCTATCTGGCTCTAGGGGACGTTCTTTGAAAAACGAAACCATCTCTTCAGGACCTTTTAACTTTCTTTTGGTAGGAACGAGGGGCTGAAAAATAGCGTCAACCCAGAGTGATAGGCGTTTTTGTGAATATCGGTCTTGTCGTCAACGCCCGTGGAAAGCTATGCTTGGTCCACGATGAGGTTTTTGAGGCCACGCCCCTTTGGGTGGGGTATCATGTTGACCGCAAGCGCCTTGAAATTATCTTTGACACGGGCGGCACCTATCCGATTGATTGGGAGGCGACCGATGAAATGCACCAGTATTTGTGCAAGGCGACAAAAATTCTGATCATCCGCATGGAGGATCGCAAGCCGGTCGAAGGGTATGACACGAGTTTTCTGTGCCTGAAAGACGGGCACATCACTGAAACCCCATAAAGGGAGCGCCATGACGGATAGGCACGACGATCCCGCCGCCGAAGACGAAATCGGCAAGACGGGCGAAGGCAAAAAGGGCAAGTCCGAAACCGGCACCCTGGGCCGCAGCGAAGTGACGGTTGACGAAGCCTATTACGCCAAGATGTTTTCTTTTGGCGCAACCCCGGCGCAGATTAAACAGATTTTCGCGAATTGGCGCCATTTGGGCGTTGACGGCGTACGCCGGGCGCTCTCTGATTTTATGCGCCGCGTAACCTCGAAAGCCTCGGCGCACGCGCAGGTGGAGTTTAAGGGCAACTTTGGCCTGTTGCACAACTTTTTTGATTATGTGAAGGGCATGCGGCAAACGCAGGACCTCGATATGAAAGAGAAGATGGATAAGTTTAACAAAGAAAAGATGCAGCACAAAAACCAGCTGCACCCCGATCAAAACGGCCCAAAGTTTAAGTAGGTCGGCCCCGCGCGCGATGGGCCTGATCGAAAGAACGCCATCCCTTTTCCCCTGCCCCCTCTTATGACCCCGCCCCTAACGCCTCTCACCTATTTACCAAAGATGGGGGTGCGGGACTTCACCGTGTTTGCTGAAAGCGAGTTTCTTTTATGGTGAATTTTTCAAAACATTTTTACGGCAATAGCGCAAGTATCCCCCTCCCCTTGGGGAGGAGTTAGGGGCGGGGTCAAAAAGGGTGGCTTGGAAATTATAGCTGGTCAAAAAAATGATAAAAAGGAAGAAAACAAATGGGATGCCCGCCTGCGCGGGCATGACGGGTTATTGTTTCAATCTAACACCAAAACTGTCACCTCCGCGAAGGCGGGGATCCCGTTTAAATCTTTTTATGGATCAGCTTTGCGCTGGCGCGGTTGTCGCCCCACACAACAAACAATCACGCCTCTATTACCCCAACGTGATAAAAGAAAGCGCGGGCTGCGC
Organism: uncultured Rhodospirillaceae bacterium; assembly: GCA_964482525.1. Lineage (GTDB taxonomy): Bacteria > Pseudomonadota > Alphaproteobacteria > UBA9219 > UBA9219 > UBA8914. The sequence goes on from CAYZXV010000007.1 coordinate 9,691, forward strand.
CGTTCACGTTCGTCTGAAATTTTTCGAACGCGTCTTTAAACGCGCTGTGGTCCGGTTGTTGCGGCTGTGCGCTTGCCACGCCTGTCTCCCTCAATACCGGCGCATCAGGCCGACAAGGCGGCCTTGGACCTTGACGCGGGCGGGGTCGAGGACGCGCGTTTCGTACTGCGCGTTCGCGGGGATCAGTGCGATGCCGTCCTTGCGCCGTTCAAGGTATTTGAGCGTCGCCTCGTGCCCATCGACCAGCGCGACGACAATCGCGCCATTGTCGGCGGTGTCGGCGCGGCGGATCACGACGTGATCGCCGTTCATGATCCCGGCCTCGATCATCGAGTCGCCCGCGATCTCAAGCGCATAATGTTCGCCCGATAGGTGCCCCCGTGCATTCGCAAGGAGCGAAGGCGGCATGTCGATGTGCGATTGCACGTCGCTGATCGCCTCGATCGGGGTTCCTGCCGCGATACGGCCATAAAGGGGGATCTGAAGCGCCGCTTCGACATGCTGGGCCGCCGTATGGAGGAGTTCGCGTGCTTGCTTGGCTGTTTTGCTGGCCTTTTCCGTTGCCGCCGTCACGACGCCCTCCGGCAGGCGCAGGATTTCAAGCGCACGCGCCCGGTGAGGCAGACGACGGATAAAGCCGCGTTCCTCAAGCCCGGTGATCAGGCGGTGAATGCCGGATTTCGAGCGCAGGCCCAGCGCCTCCTTCATCTCGTCAAACGAGGGGGGGATGCCTTCGCTCTGCATCTTGTCGCGAATGAGGTAGAGCAGCTCTTTTTGTTTGCGGGTCAGCATGGTGCGCCTCCTAGGATCCGGACGGATTTTCCGCCAAAGGACCGAAAACAAGAACAAAAGGTTATGGTTTGTTCTAGTTTAGTTCACCGCCCTTGTCAAGGGATCCTGTAAGGGCGTGGCGTCCCCTGGGGCCAAGCGTAATTATATTTTTTCTAGTCCCTCACTTCGGGCGAGATTTTTTTGCGGCCCGCGACCGTGCCCAGCTTTTTTTCAAGCGGCTTGAACTCATGCTCGCTCTGTTTCGGCTTGATTTCGCCGCCAAGCACGGCGATTTCCTTTACAAAGCGCGAGGAAATAAATTGGTGCTTGTCCGTGGCCATCATAAAGATGGTTTCCACCTCAGCGCACATGCGGTGGTTCATGCCGGCCATCTGGAACTCATATTCAAAATCCGACACGGCGCGCAGGCCGCGCACAATCAGATCCGCGCCAATTTCCTTGGCAAAGTGCACAAGCAGGTTGTCGAAGGCTACGACTTCGATCTGCGCGCCCTTTTCCGTAAGCGGCGCGATCTCCGCCTCCACCAATTTGACACGCGTCTTCACGTCGAAAATGGGACCCTTGCCCGCATTCATGGCGACGCCGATGATCAGTTTGTCAACAATCCGGGTGGCACGACAGATAATCTCGTAATGGCCGCGCGTGATGGGGTCGAACGTTCCCGGATAAAGTCCGACACGAAACTTGTTGATCATAAGGTCCTTTGACGTAATTGCCCAAACGGGCATCCTGCAACGCTTTTGTTAAAATGTTCTTAGCAACGCTTTCAATGGTATGCAGCTGTGAGTAAACGTATTTTTTGTTTGGTTAACTGGAAATTAACTAAAATTTGGTTCGATACCCGCGCGGTACGATTTAACAACAAACGGAGTTTTTCCATGAAGACGTCTGCGCTCCTATTCTCCCTTATGCTAGCCCTTGCTCCCTTCTCGGCGCAGGCGGAGATAAACCTCGGTGTACTTGCCAATCGCGGCGAGCTAAAAGCCCAAGAAGAATGGACCGAGTTGGCAAACAAGCTCACCACCGATCTGGGGACAAAAGTCAACCTCGTTCCTCTCGCGATGGATCAGCTTCAACCCTCGTTCGAAACGAAAGAGGTTGATTTGATGCTCACGAACCCAGCGGTTGCCGCCGGTCTGGTCGAAAGCTTCAAGGCCAAGCCGCTTGTCACCGTCAATACGGATAAGGGATACGAGTTCGGCGGCGTCATCCTTGCCAACAAAAGCAGCGGCATCAAGAAGGCCGAAGATATGAAAGGCAAAAAAGTCATGTCCTATGGCACCGACTCGGCGGGCGCCTATATCTTTCAGGTATATCACCTGAAACAAAAGGGCATCGACGCGAACAAAGATTTTGCTTCGTTCACCCAGGCCAAAAAACAAGACGACATCCCCTTGGCGGTTAAATCCGGCCTTGTCGATGCCGGGTTCGTCCGCACGGGCGTGCTTGAATCGATGGAAAAGAAGGGGTCGTTGAAGGTCAGCGATTTCGTGATCGTCGACTCGGTTGGCGATGACAAGGAAGTCCGTTCGACCCCGCTCTACCCCGAATGGACCATCGTTGCCCAGCCTTCGTTTGATGCGGCTATGGCCGAAAAGCTGAAGACCGGCCTGCTTGCCGTCACCTCAGGCGACGCCGTTGCACAAAAAGCGAATATCAAGGGTTTTGTGACGGCGCGTAACCTCGCGCCACTGACCACGGTTCTTCGTGAAATGAAGGTTCCTCCGTTCGATAAGTAAGAACGCTTTACTCCTCCGGCGGCTGGGGCGTGTCAAAACGCTCCAGCCGTTTTTTTATGCGCTGTCGAAAGGCGCAGGGAAGCAAGAGCTTGTTACCGCCCCTGCGTGGTGCAGGGCAGGCCAAGCGGCGCCAGCGTTTCGCACAGGCGCGAGATTTCATCGGGCCGCGTGCAACCCATCATCCGCACCGCAAAGCGCGGCGTCCCGCCGGGCGTTGAAACCTGTGGCAAGACCACGGGTTTATACGCCTTCGCATTCTTGCCGGTTTTATCAAGGTGCTCTTGCATCTTGCGGATCTGGGCGACGGCCATCGCCTCGGTCGCATAGGACCCCATTTCGGCATAGGGCGCGGTGCTCACCGCAATCTCGGCGCGTTGGCGACGGTAATAATCCATCGTTTCCGCGACTTTTTCCGGCGACAAATCCATGGCGGCGATCCGCTGGGCATCCGCCTCCATCCCGGAAAGGCCATAGGCCAGCGCAAGGTTTTGACGCAGCGCGGGCGTCGCCGCCTTGTTATTTGCTTCGGGCTCCAGCAGTTTGATCGCCTGCTCGTATTGCCGCATCAAAATATGCGAATAGGCCAGATTGTTCATCGCGGCCAGATTGCGCGGCTCGGCCCGCAAAACCTTTTTATATTCGCGCTGCGCCGCTTCGTGCTCGCCGAGATAATCAAGCGCGACGCCAAGGCCGCTGCGCGCCTTTACATCGTCATCGTCGATGTCCAGCGCCTTTTCATATTGTTCGCGCGCCCCCACCGCGTCATCGTGCGCAAGAAGCATTTTCGCATAGCCGCGCCTGAGCGCCGCGCTCTTCGGTTGGGCCGCGACGCCGTCGCGATATATCTCCAGCGCCGCGTCTTTATCCCCCCATTTCTCCATCACCTCGGCAAGGCCGATAAAGGCCGCAAGGTTGTGATCGTCGATCTGCAGGGCGCGACGGTAAAAATCGATGGCCGGGCCGATATCGCCGCGTTCCTTCATGAGTTTACCAAGGCGCACCATACCCTCGGCAGAGGACGGCAAGGGATCGCCCCCAGTCGTCGCGGCGGAACAACCCGCCAGAAGAAAAACGGAAAGGGCAAGCGGCAAAACAGGGAAACGGCGCATGACAGGCTTCTTTCGAAAGGGAAAGGAAAGGAAACGGTGCTCCATTGTGCCACATCCGCGCCCAGGCACAAGCCTTTTAGGGCCCAACCTCTAGGGTCAAAACTCAATTAGGATAGCGCCTCTGTCCGCCACAGGGTTACGCGCGCGCCGCCATGCTGAACGGGCGCGGGAGGCGGCAAAAAGGGTAGGCCTGTCGCCCTGGCCAAGGAGGAGTCGGTCGTAATGATCCCGACGCGCCATCCCGCAAAGCGGGCGAGAAGCACCTGCCCCATCGCCCGATACAGGGGTGCAAGCTCTTTCTTATTCCCCAAGCGGAGCCCATAGGGCGGATTAACGAACACAAGGCCGGGCGGCCCTTCGGGCGGGGCAATCTCGCTAATCGCGCGTTTTTCAAATGTCGTTCTGTCCGCAACACCCGCCCGCTCGGCGTTGGCGCGGCTCATCTTGATTGCGCCTGCATCGCGGTCGCTGCCATAGAAATGAACCGATGGGATCGGCGCACGCGTCACGTCACGCATGCGTTGCCAGGCCTGCGGATCGAAGGTCGCAAGCTGCTCGAACGCAAAGCTGCGCCCTCGCCCCGGATTGAGCCGCGCGGCCATTTCGGCGGCTTCGATCACAAAGGTGCCGGACCCGCACATGGGATCAAGCACGGGCTCATGCCCATCGAACCCGCATTGCATAAGGAAGAGCGCCGCCATCGTCTCGCGCATGGGGGCCTGATTGACCGCTTCTTTAAACCCGCGCTTGTGCAAAAGGTCGCCGGACGTATCGACGCTGAGCGTACACAGATCATGCTCAAGCCGCGCCTTGATCGTCACGGCGGCCTCAGGGTCCTGCGGCGCGCCCAGCGTGTCGTGGATCGCGGTTTCAAGCCGCTGCACCACCGCGCCCGTGTGATACAGGCGCGATTTGTGACATGTCGCTTCAACGCGAAACGGCACATCGGCGCGCAGCCCTGCCGCCCAATCAAACCGCCGCGCGTTTTTATCAAGCTGGGCCATATGCTCGGCGCGAAAAGACCCGATCCGCGCCAGCACGCGCGTCGCGCCGCGCACCCACAGGTTCGCGCGCCAAACCTCTGGCCAGCCGCCCTTGATCACCACGCCGCCGGGCACAGTCTTTGGTCGTTTAAACCCCGTCCCGCGCACTTCTTCAGCCAGCACGGATTCAAGCCCCGGCGTGGTCACAAGAAATATATCAAAAAGGTCATCGTGGGGCATATGTTTATCCTTGGGGGTTTCCTTGACTGAACTTGCTTATCTGTCATGTTGGTTCGCGCTTTGCGCGCCCCGGAATGACGGCTTATGAATGTCAGTCAGTTTAAAAGGAATTTCAATCAACTTCCTCTCTGAGATAACAGCCTAACCCTTTTTAAGGGTGTCGATCGTCACGTTGGTCGTCACAGCATGCCCCCAGATGTTTTCAAGCTGTTCCATTGCTTCACGCAACGTGCGCAGCCGCGCCTGCTGCTGAGCAAGCACGCCGATCGCCACCGCCTGTGGCACGGCAAACAAAATCAGATGGCCGATCCCTGCGGCCCCAAGCATAATGACCCATGAAAAAGGATCGCTGATGATCCGGATCGCGACATCCATCGATTGCCCATGCCGCCATAGATCGATCCAGAAGGGCAAGACACCCGCGAAATTGAGATAACCAATGGTGGCAAGACCGCTGCGTTTTTCGTCCGTGTCGGTAAAGACCGCAACAAGCGTCGGGATCAGGCCAAGCCCAACAAGCAAAGTCGGCACACCAAAAGGAATAACACAGCCCACAAGGATCATAAACAGGATCAGCTTGAACCCGCTTTTTTTCTTCGGCTTTGTTTTTTCAGTCGGTTTGGCGTCTTGCTTTTTTTCTTCGGCCATACGGTCCCCCTATCCCCCCATCAAGGCGCGAATAATCGTCACGGCCATCAGGATGATCGCCAGAAAGCTTGCGATCGCCGCCGCGACGGGCCGACCAAACTCGCGCGCCGCGTGGCCTTTGTTCGCCATATCGTTTTCGATCGTCGCAATCTCGCGCTGGACCTTAAGATACATAAGCCGCGCCGCCAGGAAATCCTGTTCGTCGCCCGAAACACGCGTGGGATTATCCACCTGTTCAAGGAGAACGGCAAGCTGGCCTCTTTTGGCGGCTTCTTGCGCCTGACGCCGCACCTTTTCGCGCAAAGGTCTGCTGAGATACCGATCAAAGCACGGCTCGACAAGCGGCATCAACCACGCCGCAAGGTGCGGCAGGGAATCCGGCCCATAGCGGTATTGCATATCCCCAAACAACGAGAGCAGCGCAAGCCCACGCCGTAGCGGATTTTCGCCCGGTCCCATCGCGGCAAAGAGCGTATCCGTTCGTTTTTCACGGGCCAGAATGAACGCTGCCAGATGGCGGTCCATCGGTTCGCCGGCGATCGCCCCCTGGGCCGCCGTATGTTCAAGCGCGGGCAGCAAATGACGGGGCGAGACCACAAACGCGTCGCGCACAAGCGGGCTTAGGCACGGCAGGCCTGGGTTAAGCTCGTAGAGCACGCGCTCAAGCCCGTCGCCATAGGTGTTGCGTTCAAGGAACCCGCGCATGCGCTCCATTTGCTGGGCGAGTGGAACGAGATCCGTTTTCGAATCCCGCTGCATATTGACCCAAAGAGTCACGAATTGAAGCGCGATGATCTCGCTGATCACCTGAAGATTTTCCCCATTGGTGAGCGCGTGCGCCAGATACGGCGCAATGCCGAGCGGCAGAACCGACAAGCCGCGATAATGGATCGGCGCAAGGGGGTCAAGCGCGATGCACGCGCGCGCGACCAATTGGTCTTGGTAATGCGCGCTCTTCCCGCCGTCCCGCAATTGCTCGATCGCTTCGGCCACGTTCTTTGCGCGCTGCTCGTCCCCCAGCGACCGCGTCAACCATTTCTCAAGCGCACCGTTTTCGACAAGTTTGGCGGCTTCGACCACGTTTTCGCCCATCGCGCGGACAAGCGGTTTGATTTGCCAATATTCCTTGCCGCCAATATCGAAATGGCGCGACGCGTGCCGCCCCGCATCCGTGCTTTTGGACGTCAGACGGCGGCCCGACATCCATTGATCAATATCCTCGGCACTCCACCGTTGGTATTCATCGTCGGTCAAAAGGCCGCGCAGCAATTCAATTTGTGACGGCGGCAAACGACGGTTGCCGATGACCGCATTAAAAGAGCCCTTCTCCATCTTCGCTTTTAAAATGGCTTCGTCGTCCATCCCGCGAAACGGATTAAGGCCCATGCACACCATGGCGAGCGTGATGCCGAAGGCATAGCAATCGATCGCATGCGTCCCGCCGCCGCGCGCGATGGGTTGGCACATGGCGCGCTCAATCGTCTCGAACATCGCGGGCTGTCCCACACCGCAAGGTGCGGAAAGCGCCTCACCAACTTGCGGCGCTGAGGCGCTGCCTTGAATCCAAAAAATGTTGGTGGGCCGGATGCCCCCATGCACGAACCCCGTGCGTTGATATTCCGAGAGCGTTTTGAGCATCGGCACCACAAAGGTTTGCAGCACCGTATCCTCGTTCATCACCGGATGCGTTTCATCAAAACTTTTCCAATACCGCGACGCCAGCGGCTTTTCGAAAATAAGGGTGTAGTAATGCGCCCCGGCGCTGGGCCATAATAAGGGCCCCGCCGTCCGGAGCTTTAAACTTGCCGGACTGTCCACCAGTTTCATGGCCGAGACGCTCTCGACCCTTGGCAACAAGCCTTGCGAACACACGACGGCGAAAAGTTCTTGGGTCAGGTCGTTTTTCAGGCTGGCGGCATAGGCCGGGCCCCCCGCCCCATTAAGGTCAGGCAGGGATTTTCCCGGAAACACACCAAAACGGCTGTCCAGCGTAAGGGCTTCACCCCAGTCTGATTGTGGTTTATTTTCCATCAAGTCCCCTTGTTAGGCGGCCCCAGTTTAAAAGCGAAGGTAAAAAAAGTGGTAAAGGCCGCTTTTTCTTTTGCTTTCATGGATCGGGGGATATGATGAGGCCGAAATAAGGCGGCAGTCAGGCCTTTGTGGGTTCAGGCTGAAGCTAGAAAAACCTGAATAATGGGTTCGTAATTTTGAGAATCCAACAAAAACATTGTCATTCCCGCGAAAGCGGGAATCCAGGGTCCCAAGAGACCAACTGAATCTCCCAGTCCCCTGGACCCCCGCTTTCGCGGGGGTGACATTTTTTTTGTTTTTCAAAATGTTCGGCTCATAACTTGGGTCATAAAACAAACGGATACAGGCGATGCATATCTTAGTTTCAGGTGGTGCCGGTTATATCGGCAGTCATACGGCGCTT